>JAIPGA010000048.1 GCA_021736445.1 Synergistales bacterium
GGCTGTCCCGCCGCTGCCACCGGAGCGGTCTGAGGCGTGTCCGGCCGGTTCCGCCGCGGTAGCAGCGGGCCTCCATGGCGGTGGCCAGCTCCTCGGCGCGCTGGAAGACGATGACAAAGAGCGGCACCAGTACGGGGATGAAGGCCTTGACCCGCCGGAAGAGCCCTCCCCGGTCGAGGTCGGCGCCCCGGGCCAGCTGGGCTTTCATGATACGGTCGGTCTCGTCGAGCAGGGTGGGGATGAAACGCAGGGCGATGGTCATCATCATGGCCATCTCGTGGGCGGGGAAGCCCAGCGGCACCAGCGGCGCGAAGAGCTTCTCCAGGCCGTCGGCGAGCTCCATGGGCGCGGTGGTGAGGGTCAGCAGCCCGGCGAAGAGCACCAGCATCAGAAGCCGCACGGCCATGCGGACGGCGGCGACGGCGCCCTCCTCGGTGACGCGCAGGATGCCCCAGCTCCAGAGCAGCTCGCCCTCCGTAAAGAACAGATGGATCAGCGCGGTGAAGACAATGAGGATCAACACGGGCCGTGCGCCGCGCAGCACAAGGCCGGGCGAAAGCTGTGAGGCATAGGTGACCGCCAGCAGAAGGCCGCCCCAGGCGAGGAAGCTCACCGGGTGCTGCACGGTGAAGACGCCGGTCATCAGGAGCACCGCCGCCAGGATCTTGCACCGGGGGTCCAGGGCGTGCACCAGGGAGTCGGCCGGGACGTACTGGCCCAGGGTCAGGTGGTTCAGGAATTTCATGAGGCCCTCCCCCGCACCAGCGCCCGGGCGAGCTGTTCGGGGTCGAGGGTGAGGGGCACGGGGAACCCCCGCTGGTGGAGACAGCTGGAGACAGCCAGCACCGGCGGCATGACAAGCCCTTCGGGGGGATCGGTCTGCATGCGCTCCATCACATCGCGGGCGCTGCCGGAGAAGGAGAGCCGTCCGCCTGCAAGGATATGGAGCACGCTGCAGCGCGAGAGGGCCACCTCCAGGTCGTGGGTGATGTGGATCAGCCCGGTGCCCTCCTCCACAAGGCTGCCCAGCAGGTTGAGGAGCGACCGCTTCCCGGTGCCGTCGAGGCCGGCGGTGGGTTCGTCGAGCACGATGTACCCGGGATCGGCGGCCAGCACGGAGGCGATAGCTACACGCCGCTTCTGTCCGCCCGAGAGGAAGAAGGGGCTCCGCCGCTCAATCGTTGCGGGGAGCTCGAGCATCGCCATGGAACGGCGGACCAGCTCCCTGATCCGGCTCTCGGGCACCTTCCAGTTGCGGGGTGCGAAGGCGATCTCGTCGTAGACGGTTTCGGCGAAGAGCTGCTGCTCGGGATACTGAAAGACCAGTCCCACCTTGCGCCGCACCTCCCGGAGCTTTTTGCGGTTCCGCCGCAGGGAGATGCCGTCCACCACCACGTCGCCGCCGCCCTCCTCGGGGACGAGCAGGCCGTTGAGGTACTGGGCCAGGGTGGACTTGCCGCTTCCGGTGTGGCCCACCACGGCCGCCCAGGCGCCCGCCCCGAAGGAGAGGGAGACGCCGTCCAGCGCCTGCTTCCGCAGCGGGGTGCCGGGATGGTAGGTATGGGAGAGCCCGGTTACCTCGATGGACATAGCGCCTCCAGGATCTCCACTGAAGCGGGGTGGACCGACGCGTCGAGCATGCCCTGCCGCTGGAGCTCCCGCCAGAGGCGGACCACCGGCGGAAGCTCCAGCCCCCATTCCAGCTCCGGTTTGGAGAGCAGGTCCAGCGTGGGGCCCTGCCAGGCAATGCGCCCGCCGTCCAGGACGCAGGCCTCGGTGCAGTAGGCGATCTCCTCCAGCCGGTGGGTGATATGCACCACTGTCATCCCCCGACGGTGGAGGGAGCGGATGACCTCCAGCAGATGGGCCCGGCCCTGGGGATCCAGCATGGTGGTGGCCTCGTCGAGGATCAGGCACTGGGGCATGATGGCCAGTGCGCCGGCAACGGCGAGACGCTGCTTCTGGCCTCCCGAGAGGGCGTAGGTGGGCGAGGTCTCGAGACCCTTGAGCCCCGTCTCCTCCAGCGCCCAGGCGACACGCTCCCCGATCTCCGCCGTGGGCAGGCCGAGGTTCTCGGGCCCGAAGGCCACGTCCTGTTCCACCGTGGCGCCGACGATCTGGTTCTCGGGGTTCTGGAAGACCATGGCGACACGGCGGGAGGCCTCCAGGGCTCCCTCGTCCTCCGCCGTGTCGCAGCCGCACACAGAGCAAGAGCCCTGCGTTGGTGTCAGCAGGGCTTTGATGATCCTGGCCAGGGTAGACTTTCCGGAACCGTTGTTGCCCAGAAGGGCGAACCAGCTTCCCCGCCGGATGGTGAGGCTTACGCCGTCGATTGCTGGTGTGTCACTCCCCGAATAGGTAAAGGAGACCTCACGGAGAGCGCACACCGCCTCCTCAGGCATCGGTTATTCCACAAGCTCCAGGATGGCCATGGGTGCCGCGTCCCCTTTGCGGGAACCGAGCTTCACGATCCGGGTGTAGCCGCCGGGCCGGTTGGCGTAGCGCGGTGCGAGCTCGTTGAAGAGGATGTTCATGGCGTCCTTATGGGGCATCTTGGCCCGGACCATACGCCGATCGTGGATGCTTCCCCCTTTGGCGCGGGTGATCAGCTTCTCGGCGAAGCGCCGCACCTCTCCGGCGCGGCTCTGGGTGGTGCGGATGGTGCCGTGTTCAAAGAGTTCCGAGGCGAGGTTGGCGAGCAGCGATTTGCGGTGGCTGCCGTATCGCCCCAGTTTTTTGTGGTCCATTCGGTGTCTCACAGGGTTGTCCCCCCTTGTCCGTTCGGTATTCTGCCGGGGTCACTCGGCTTGGGATTCCTCGTCGCTCTCCTGCTGCTGCTGCTGTCGTTGCTGTTTCTTCCTGGATTCGCTCCCGGCCGGACGGAGCGTGTACCCGAAGGCTTCGAGCTTCTCTTCGATCTCCCGCAGCGAGATCTTGCCGAGATTGCGGATCTTGAGCAGCTCGTCGCGGGAGCGGCCCACCAGATCGCCTACGGTATGGACGCCGCCCCGGAGCAGACAGTTCTCGCTCCGTATGGACAGCTCCAGATCCCGCACGGGACGACTGAGGAAGGCATCGTCCCTGATCTCGGGGCGGGCCGCGCCGCGGCCCTGCTCCTGCCCTTCCGGCGCCTCATCCGAGCCCTCCGCCGCGGCTTCCTCCTCGGGGGGTTCCGGCTCGGCGCTGAGCTCGTCCGCCGTCTGGGTGAAGTACCCCTTCAGGATCCTCGCCGCCTTCCCGACGGCTTCGGCGGGGTCGGTGACGGCGTTGGTGACGACGTTGAGTTTCAGCCGGTCATAGTCGGTGCGCTGCCCGACCCGGGCGTTCTCGATCTCGTAGTTCACGCGGTAGATCGGCGAGAAGATGGCGTCGATCATCAGCGCGTCCACCGGCAGATAGGGCGGTTTCTCCCTGTCCACCGTGGCGTAGCCTGTTCCCCGCTCGATAAAGAGGTCCATGGCGAGGTGCGTGCCCTCGGCAATGGTGCAGAGATATGCATCGGGGTCGGGGAACTCCACCTCGCTGTCGGCCTGGATGTCGCCGGCGGTGACCTGGCCCGGACCGTCGATCTCGATGCGCAGGATGCGCACCTCCTCGCTGTGGCACCGCACGGGGACATGTTTCATGTTCAGAAGAAGCTCGATCACGTCTTCCCGAACACCGGGGATGGTGCTGTATTCGTGCAGCACGCCTTCGATGCGGACTGCCGTAATGGCCGCCCCGCCGATGGAGGAGAGCAGCACCCGACGCAGAGCGTTGCCCAGCGTAACGCCGTAGCCGCGCTCCAGGGGTTCGAAGACGACCGTCGCCGATCGGGGGGTACTCTCTTCGACCCTGATTTGTGGCTGCACATGTGTCACCGTCTCCCCCCACCTTTCTGTCATGTTTGGGCTCCTTATCTGGCGTAGTACTCGACAACCAGCTGCTCGTTCACCGGAGAATCGATCTGTTCCCGGGTTGGCAGCGAGTTGACCTGGACCTCCATACGCTCGCTGTCCAGTTCGAGCCAGCCGGGGATAGCGCGCGAGGCGGCCACCTCGACGTTCTCCTTGAGGAACGGTACGTTGCGGCTTTTCTCGGCGATGGCCACCTTCTGTCCCGCTTTGACGAGGAAGCTGGGGATGTTCACCTTTTTCCCGTCGACGGTGACATGGCCGTGGACCACGACCTGCCGCGCCTGGCTGCGGCTGACGCAAAGGCCGGCGCGGTAGACCACGTTGTCCAGCCGGCTCTCCAGGGTCTGGAGAAAGTTGTGGCCGCTCTGGCCGCTCATCTTGAGAGCCCGGGCGTAGAAACGGCGGAACTGGGACTCCGTCATGCCGTAGAAGCGGCGGAGTTTCTGCTTCTCACGCAGCCGGAGGCCATATTCGCTGACCTTCTTTCTCCGCGTGCCGTGCTCGCCGGGGCGGGCGCTCCGCTTGGACAGGGCGCATTTCTCGGTGTAACAGCGGTCGCCCTTGAGAAAGAGCTTGGTGCCCTCGGCCCGGCAGAGTTTGCACACGGATCCTGTATATCTGCTCATTGCACAACTCCTTTCATTTTCCGCTACACGCGGCGGCGCTTGGGGGGCCTGCAGCCGTTGTGGGGGATCGGCGTCTCGTCGCTGATGGCGTTCACCTGGATCCCCGCTGCCTGCAGCGCCCGGATCGCCGATTCGCGTCCGGGGCCGGGGCCGACGACCACCACGTCGAGTTCGGCCACACCGTGGTCCTGGGCCACCTTCGCCGTCGTCTGGGCCGCCATCTGCGCGGCGAAGGGTGTGGACTTCCGGGTTCCCTTGAAGCCCACGTTGCCTCCGGAGGACCAGGAGAGGGTGTTCCCCTGCCGGTCACTGATGCTGACGATGGTGTTATTGAATGTGGAGTGGATATGGGCCACCCCGTAGCTTACGTGCTTTCTCTCTTTGCGCTTTCCTCTGCGCTGTCTGCGTTTGGCCAACTGTGCGTTCCCTCCTCAGGCCGGAATTCTTCCGGGCTATTTCTTCTTTGCGGCGATCGCCTTGCGCGGTCCCTTGCGGGTGCGGGCGTTGGTCTTGGTCCGCTGGCCACGTACGGGGAGGCCGTGGCGGTGCCGCTGGCCTCTGTAGCAGCCGATCTCGATCAGCCGTTTGATGTTGCCGGTGATATCACGGCGCAGATCGCCTTCCACCATATAGTTGTTCTCGATTTCCGTCCGGAGGCTCTGGGCTTCCTGGTCGGTGAGATCCTTGGTCCGTGTACTGGGATCGATCCCGGTCGCTTCGAGGATCCGGCCGGCGCTGCTCGGCCCGATGCCGAAGATATAGGTGAGCGCCACCTCGATCCGCTTCTCCCGGGGGATGTCCACACCACTGATCCGTGCCATTCCTGCCTACCTCCTTGCACCCTGACGCTGTTTATGGCGAGGGTTCCGTTTGCAGAGTACTCGTACGACGCCGTTCCGCCGGATCACCTGACAGGACTCGCAGATCGGCTTTACCGAAGGGCGTACCTTCATTACTCCTCACCTTCCTTGTCTGCTGTTTGCGCCAAAGCCCTTTGCGGGCTCCGTTCCGCTGTAGCGGCGGCGTTGCCGCCGCGTTCCGTCTATCTGTATCGATACACGATGCGACCGCGTGTGAGATCATAGGGTGACAATTGTAACAGAACGCGGTCACCGGGCAATATCCGTATGAAGTGCATCCGCATCTTCCCGGAAACGTGGGCCAGTATCTTGTACCCATTGTCCAGCTCCACCCGAAACATTGCGTTGGGAAGGGGCTCCACCACCTTGCCGCGTACTTCCACTACATCATCTTTGGCCATTATTCTCCCTTTCACCTACCCTTGTCTTGGTCTGTTCTTCCTCCAGGTCGTTCAGAAAGTCGCGCACAGTTCTGTTCACGGTCTCGTCGCGCTCCTTCTGCAGAACCGCCTCGGCCTGGGGAAGGACACGTTGGATAGGTTGCAGGTGCCTCGGATTCTTCGGTTTGGGGTGTCCCACAGGGCGGCGTCTGCCATCGGTAACCCGGATGCGCTCGTTCTCTGCAGAAGCCAGAACCACGTAGAGGCGGCCCCGGTCCTTCCCGGCGGTGGATCGCACTGCCAGGCCCGGCTGGAGCCCGGGATCGTCATCCCTTATTCCTCCCATGGTGTAAGCACCTCTGCTCCACCACTCCCGATCACAACCGACTTCTCAAAGTGCGCTGCCTCCGACCCGTCGGCGGTGACAACGGTCCACATGTCGGCGAGGGTCTTCACTTCCTCCTCGCCGGCCATGACCATGGGCTCGATGGCGATGGTCATGTTGTTCTTCAGGGTGACGCCGCTGCCGCGCCTGCCGAAGTTCGGCACCTGGGGCGGTTCGTGGAGCCGCCTGCCGATGCCGTGGCCGGCGTAGTTCCGCACCAGGCCGAAGCCCTCGGGCAACACGGTGCTCTCCACTGTGTAGCCGATGTCCCCGACGGTCACCCCGTCCTTGAGCATGGCCACGGCGTTGTTGAGGGACCGGTGGGTCACCTCCAGGAGCCGCCGCCGCAGCGGGGTCACCTCGCCGACGGGGTAACTCATGGCGGCGTCGCCGTAGAAGCCATCCAGGAGCACCCCGACGTCGACGCTGAGGAGATCGCCCTCCTGGAGAACCCTGTCGGCCGAGGGGATGCCGTGGACGACCTCCTCGTTGAGGGACGCGCATATGGTTCCGGGGAAAGCGGTGGGAACGCCGGGGATCCTGTATCCCTTGAACGCCGGCGCGCCGCCGGCCTTCCGGATGAGGTCCTCGGCGTCCCGGTCAAGCTGGAGCGTGTTCACACCGGGGGCCACCCTGTCCCGAATCATCTTCAGGACATCGGCGACAACCTGCCCGGAGCGCCGCATCTTTTCAAGGTCACGTTCCTTTTTGATCGAGATCATTGCCATCAAACCGAACTGGAGAGGACGCGGAGAGCCGTGTCCTTGGGCCCGGAAGCGTCGATCTCCCGCAGCAGGCCCCTGTTCCGGTAGTAGGCGACCAGGGGTTCCGTCTGCCTGCGGTAGACGTCGAGCCGCTGCCGCACCACATCCTCCCGATCGTCATCCCGCTGGATGAGCGTTCCGCCGCACCTGTCGCAGACGCCTTCGCGCTCTGGCGGGCTCATGACGACGTGGTAGACGGCGCCGCAGTCCTTGCAGACCCTCCGGCCGCTGAGCCGCTCCACCACCACCTGGTCGCTGACGTCGAAGAGGATGGCGGCGTCGAGCGCAATCCCCAGCTCCTCCAGGAGGCTGTCCAGCGCTTCGGCCTGGGGGACGGTGCGGGGGAAGCCGTCGAGGATGAATCCTTCGCTGCAGTCTTCCTCGGTCAGGCGTCCCCGCATCATCTCGACGATCAGCTCGTCGGGGACGAGCTCTCCGGCATCCATGTACTGCCTGGCCTTCTGTCCGAGCTCGGTACCGCTTTTGACGTTGGAGCGCAGGATGTCGCCGGTGGAGATATGGGCGATACGGTAATGCTCCGTCACAACGGCGGCCTGGGTTCCCTTTCCCGCTCCCGGTGGTCCTAGAAATACGAGACGCATGGTATCCCCTTCCCTACATCCGGAGCAATCCACCGGATTTGTCCCGGCGTTTCAGTATGCCCTCGTAGTGCCGCATGAGCAGCTGGGCTTCGATCTGGTGGACCGTGTCCAGCGCAACACCGACAACGATGAGGATCGCCGTTCCGCCGAAATAGAAGCTCTGCACATTGACCGCCCGGGTCATGATCGTCGGCACCAGCGCCACCACGGCCAGAAAGACGGAACCGCCCAGGGTGATCCGTCCCATGACGCGTTCGATGTACTCCGATGTGGGCCTGCCGGGGCGGATGCCCAGGATGAACCCGCCGTGCTTTTTCATGTTGTTCGCCACGTCGACGGGATTGAAGACCACAGCCGTATAGAAGTAGGAGAAGAAGATGATCAGTCCTACATAGAGCACGAGATAGAGCGGTGCCCCCGGGGCGATCAGGTTTTGCAGCGTCACGGCCCATCCGCCGGTGAAGAAGCGCAGCAGCGTGTAGGGGAAGAGCAGCACCGAGGAGGCGAAGATGATGGGGATAACCCCGGCCTGGTTGACCTTCAGCGGTATGAATGTGCTCTGCCCGCCGTAGACCTTGTTGCCCACCACGCGCTTGGCGTACTGCACCGGAAGCCGTCGCTGTCCCTCCTGGAGCAGCACACAGCCTGCGATGACGACAATCATCAGGATAATGGCCACCACCAGGGAGAGGATGTTGATATCCCCGCCCTGCACCATGTTCCAGGTTCGGAGGATGGCCTCGGGGATCCGCGCGACGATACCGGAGAAGATCAACAGCGATATCCCGTTGCCGATCCCGTGGTCGGAGATCTCTTCACCGAGCCACATCACGGCGATGGCACCTGCAACGATGGTGACGACCACCACGACGGCCGACATGAGATCGCCGGAGAAGATCCCCAGGTTCCTCAGCCAGAAGGTCATTCCCACCGCCTGAACGGTAGCGAAAAAGACGGTTCCGTAACGGGTGTAGGCGACGATCTTCTTGCGTCCCTCTTCCCCCTGCTTCTGGATGCGCTCCAGGGCGGGGACGACCACCACAAGGAGCTGCATGACGATGCTGGAGTTGATGTAGGGGGCGACGCCCAGGGCGAAGAGGCTGAATCGGCGCAGCGCGCCTCCCGCAAAGAGGTCGAGAAATCCGAGGATGCCTCCCTGCTCGAAGAGCTCCTGCATGGCCTGGGCGTCGATCCCCGGTGTGGGGATATGGGCGCCCAGGCGGAAGACAAAGAGCACGGCCAGGGTGAAGAGGATCCGCCGTTTGAGATCGGGCAGTTTGAAGGCATCGCGGAAGGAATCCAGCACTTAGACCACCTCGGCTTTCCCGTTCGCTTCCTTGATCTTTGCTGCTGCGCTTGCGCTGAACGTTCCTGCCTTCACGGTGAGGCTCTTGCTCAGTTCGCCGTCTCCGAGGACCTTGACAGGCAACTTGGCGTTTTTAATCATCCCGGCCTTGCGGAGCGTCTCGGTGTCGACGACGGCGCCCTCATCAAAGGCCTTCTCCAGCTGATCGATGTTGACGATCTGGTAGTGCCGGGCATAGCGTGCGTTGTTGAATCCACGCTTGGGGATACGTCGTTCCAGGGGCATCTGTCCGCCCTCAAAGCCGAGGCGTACACCTCCGCCGGCACGGGACTTCTGGCCCTTGTGGCCTTTGCCGCTTGTCTTGCCCTTGCCGGTGCCGATGCCCTGCCCGAGACGCTTCTTCCTGCGGGTGCGTCCCGATCCCGGTGTCAGATCATGCAACTGCATCTCGTCCACCTCCTCTGCGTCTAGTCCGCGGCTTCGTCGACATCCACCAGGTGGGCGACACGGTGCACCATGCCGCGCATCTGGGGATTGTCGTCATGTACGACGGTCTGATGGAGCCGCCGGAGGCCAAGGGCTGCGATGGTGTCCTTCTGCCTCTTCGGGCGGCCGATGGCGCTCCGCTTCCATGTGATATGGAGTTTAGGCATTGCTCTGGACCTCCCGCTTCTCAGGGAGTTCCTTGCCCCGGAGCCGGTACACCTCTTCAGGGGTACGGAGGCCCCGAATGCCCGTCAGTGTGGCATAGGCCACGTTGACGGGATTGGAGGTGTGGCCCACCACCTTGGTCAGCACGTCGTTGACGCCGCCGAGCTCCATGATGGCCCGGACCACCGCTCCCGCGATAACACCTGTTCCCGGTGCGGCCGGTTTGAGCATCACCTTGGCGGCTCCGTACTCGCCCTGGATCGGGTGGGGCAGTGTCTTGCCTACCTTCTTGATGTCGATCAGCTGTTTTTTGGCCGTATCAATGCCCTTGCGTATGGCTTCGGAGATCTCCTTCGCCTTGCCGATGCCTACGCCTACCCTGCTTTCGCCGTCGCCGACGACGACGAGGACACTGAATTTGAAACGCTTTCCGCCTTTGACAACCTTGCTGACGCGGTTGATGGAGACAACGCGTTCCTGAAATTCCGTGTCTCTGGCACTGGAACCCTTGTGTGCCATTGTCTGCATGCCCTCCTTAGAATTTCAATCCGGCTTCACGGGCGGCGTCGGCCAGGGCTTTGACCCGGCCGTGGTAGAGATGCCCGCCGCGGTCGAAAACCACGGCGGCGATGCCCTTTTCCTGCGCCCGTTCCGCTATCGCCTTGCCGACCTCCCGGGCGGCGTTGACGTCCGCCGTCTTCTCAAGCCGGTTCCGCATCTCCCGTTCGTCGGAGGAAGCGGCGGCCATGGTATTGCCCGCTTCGTCGTCGATTACCTGGGCCACAATGTGCTTGTGACTGCGGAATACGGACAGTCGGGGGCGCGCCGGTGTGCCCGAGATATTCCGTCTGATCCGCTGGTGCCGGATCTTGCGCATTTCGTTACGGCTCTGTTTTCCTGCCACGTCTGGTCACCTCTCGCTACTGCGCACCGGCTTTGCCGGCCTTGATCTGCACATATTCCCCTGCGTACCGCACGCCCTTGCCCTTGTAGGGCTCGGGGGGACGCAACCCGCGGATGTTCGCCGCCACCTGACCGACCTTCTGCCGGTCGATGCCGCGGACGAAGATCTTGGTGGGGCCGTCCGTCGCCAGTTCGATACCCTCCGGCGGGTCGAAGTTGATGGGGTTGGAGTAGCCCAGGTTCAGAACCAGGGTTGCGCCCTGGGTCTGCGCCCGGTAGCCAACGCCTTTGATCTCCAGGGCTTTCTCAAAGCCCTGGCTGACACCGTGGACCATGTTGGCGATGGTGGCCCGCACCATGCCGTGGTCCGTCCTGCTCTGCTTGTCGTCCCCGTGACGCTCCACAGAGAGGGTCTGTTCGTCCTGTGTGACGGACACCGTCTCCGGGATATTGAAGGAGAGCTCCCCCTTCTTACCCTTCACCGTGATGTCCTGTCCCTCCATGGAGATGGTCACTGCTTCCGGCACGGGGATCGGTCTGCGTCCGATTCGAGACACTCGATTCACCCCCTACCAGATATAGCACATGACTTCGCCGCCGAGGTTCCTTGCCCGTGCTTCCTCGTCGGTGCAGAGTCCTTTGGACGTAGAGACGACGGCGATGCCAAGTCCGCCCATGACCTTGGGCAGATCCTTTGCCTTGGAGTAGACCCTGCGACCGGGCTTGCTGGCCCGCTGGAGGTCCTGGATGATCTTCTCCTTGCCGGCTCCATAGCGCATGAAGATTCGAAGGATCTGGTAGGGCTTCTTGGGTGCGTTGATCACCTTGAAGTTCTTGATGTAGCCCTCTTCCTTCAGGATTTTGGCGATATTGACACGCAACCGGCTCACCGGCATCTCCACGATCTCGTGGTAGACGGTGTTGGCGTTCCTGATCCGGGTGATCATGTCGGCTACTGGATCATTGACGTACATAGCTCTGCCTCCCTCGCTGCGGTCTCAAACTACCAGCTGGACTTGACAACGCCGGGGACCTTCCCCTCGCGAGCCAGTTTCCTGAAACAGCAGCGGCACATATTGAATTTCCGCATATAGGCCTTGGGCCGTCCGCAGATAGGACAGCGGTTATACTTCCGCACCCCGAACTTCGGCTCCTGTGTGGCCTTGTTCATGATCGCTTTCCGTGCCATTGGCTGCCCTCCTCTATTTTCTGAAAGGGAACCCCATTTCGCTCAACAGCGAATAGGCCTCTTCATCGTTCGTTGCCGTGGTGGCGATGGAGATGTTCATCCCACGCACGCTGATCACCTTGTCGTAGTCGATCTCGGGAAAGATCAGCTGCTCCTTGACGCCGAGGTTGTAGTTGCCCCGACCGTCGAAGCCTTTCCGCGAGATGCCCTGAAAGTCCTTGATCCTGGGCAGTGCCAGGCTCACCAGTCTGTCGAGAAACTCCCACATCCTGGCGCCGCGGAGGGTGGTGCAACAGCCCACCGGCATCCCCTGGCGGACCTTGAACCCTGCCACGGAGCGCTTCGCCCGTTTCATCAGGGGCTTCTGCCCGGTTATGGTGGACAGCTCCTCTATCGCTGCGTTCATGAATTTCATGTCCTGCTTGGCATCCCCGACGCCCACGTTCACCACGGTCTTGACCACCCGCGGTACCTCCATGACGTTGGAGTAGCCAAACTGCTGCAGCAAACGGGGAACGATGTCCTCTTTATATTTCTGTTGCAGTCGTGGAACCATTATGCATTCCTCCCCGTTTACACCTGATCGATGATCTCGCCGCACTTCTTGCAGACCCGGACCTTCTGGCCGCTGTCCAGGAAGCCCCGGGCGACGCGGGTGGGATCCCCGCAGGACGGACAGACCAGCATGACCTTGTCGGCATAGAGGGGCGCCTCCTGATGCATGATGCCCCCCTGCGGGTTCTGCTGCGTCGGACGGGCGTGCCTGGTCGCCATGTTGACGCCCTCGACCACCACGGTGTTCTTCCCGGGATCGCGGCGCAGCACCTTGCCTTCCACGCCTTTGTATTTGCCGGAGCGTACCTTCACGCGGTCGCCCCGTTTGATGCGCATCTTCATGATCGATCCTCCCTAGACAACCTCGGGAGCCAGCGAGACGATCCGCATGTACCGTTTTTCGCGTAATTCCCTGGCTACGGGCCCAAAGATGCGGGTGCCCTTGGGATCTCCCAGATTATCGATGATAACGGCGGCGTTGTCGTCGAAGCGAACGTAGCTGCCGTCGGCCCGGCGGACCTCCTTGCTGGTCCGGACAATGACCGCCCGGACCACGGAGCCTTTCTCCGTATTGCTGTTGGGAATGGCTTCCTTGACCGAACCGACGATGACGTCGCCCACGCTGGCTACCTTCCTTCCGCTTCCCCCAAGCACCTGGATGCACATGAGCTTCCGGGCGCCGGAGTTGTCAGCGACATTCAATACCGTGCGCAGCTGAATCATAGCCTAGGCCTCCCCAGCTTGCTGTGCCCTGAGGACAGGGGCCCGCTCGATGATCTCCACAACCGCCCAGCGCTTGCTCCGGCTCATCGGCCGCGTTTCGCCGATCCGCACCCGGTCGCCCTGCCTGCAGTCGTTTTCTTCGTCGTGAACTTTGTATTTCTTGGCCTTGATGACGGGCTTGCCGTAGAGAGAATGCTTGTTCATCCGGTCGACCCGGACCACTACGGTTTTGTCCATTTTATCGCTCACGACGACGCCCACCCGGGACTTTCTACGTGGGGTGTGCTGTTCCATCGTCATTTACCTCCTCACCGGGGAGCGTCCCGAGCCGATTTCCTTTTCGCGCATGATGGTCAGCACCCGGGCTATGCTCCGTTTTACGTCCTTGATCCGTGCCGTATTGCCAAGCTGTCCGATGGCATGCTGGAATCTCAGGTTAAAAAGCTCCTCTTTGAACTGCTGGTGCTTATCCCAGAGCTCTTCAATCGTCAGTTCATGCATGTCCTTTGCTTTCATCACTATTCACCACCCAGTCCCTCGCGGGCGACCATTCGCACCTTGATGGGAAACTTGTGGGCCGCGGTCACGAAGGCGGCTTCTGCTACGTGCCGGGGGACCCCGGCAATCTCAAAGAGCATGCGACCCCGCTTGACGGGGGCCACCCAGTATTCGGGGTTTCCCTTGCCCTTCCCCATCCGCGTTTCCAGCGGTTTCTTGGTAAAGGGGAAGTCGGGGAAGACCCGGATCCAGATCTTGCCACCCTTGCGCATCCTCCGGGATATGGCGATACGCGCCGCTTCGATCTGCCGGGCCGTGATCCAGGCTCCTTCGAGGGCCTGCAGTCCGTAGTCGCCGAAATCCACCGTTGTTCCGCCTTTGGAGACCCCCCGCAGCGGCGACCTGTGAGGCTTGCGGTATTTGATACGTTTCGGACTCAGCATCAGTCCTACCCCCTCTTTTCCTCACCCGCGGCGGCCTTGCTCTTCGCCGCACCGGGGAGCACGTCACCCTTGTAGATCCACACCTTCACGCCGATGGTGCCGTACATGGTCTTCGCCTCGGCGAATCCGTAGTCGATGTCGGCACGCATGGTGGAAAGGGGCAGCTGACCTTCAAGGTACCACTCGGTGCGCGCGATCTCCGCTCCACCGAGCCTGCCGGAGCACTGGATCTTGACGCCCTTGGAACCTGAGCGCATGGAGCGGAAGACGGACTGCTTCATGGCCCTGCGGAAGCTGACCCGGCGCTCCAGCGCGGAGGCCACGCCTTCGGCAACCACCTGGGCGTCGCGGTCGGGGTGTTTGATCTCCTGCACGTTGATCATCACCCGCGTACCGGTGAGCTTCTGCAGCTCGTCGCGGACGGCCTGGATCTCGGAACCGCCCTTGCCGATGACTACACCAGGCCGTGCGGTCCAAATCGTAAAGCGCAGGACATTCCCGATGCGCTCGATTTCGATCTTGGAGATTCCGGCGTGCTTCCAGCGGTCTTTGACCCACTTCCGCAGCTCGATATCCTGGTGCAGCTGTCTGCTGTACTCCTTGCCTTCGGCGAACCAGCGGGAATGCCAATCCCGGATGACGCCTATTCTGAATCCTTCAGGATGTACTTTCTGACCCAACCTGCATCCCTCCCTTACTCTTCCGCCACCACGACGGTGATGTGGCTTGTCCTGTGGCGATAGGGATGGGCGCGTCCCATGGATACGGGGCGGAAGCGCCGCATGCTGGGTCCCATGTCTGCCACCGCCTTTACGACGACAAGCTTGTCTATATCCAACCCAAGATTGTGATCTGCATTGGCAACCGCGCTCTGGAGGACCTTCTCGACGATCTTGGCCGCCTTTTTCTGCGTAAAACGCAGTGATTTGAATGCCTCCTCGACGCTTTTCCCGCGGACCAGGGGCATAATCTGCCGCACCTTGGTCGGGGAAATGCGCACTTGCCTTGCCACGGCTCGTGCTTCCATAAGGCTACCTCCTCAAAGGCCTAGCGGACACGGGATGTTCGTTCCTGACCGGCGTGACCGC
Source organism: Synergistales bacterium (assembly GCA_021736445.1). Classification (NCBI taxonomy): domain Bacteria; kingdom Thermotogati; phylum Synergistota; class Synergistia; order Synergistales; species Synergistales bacterium. The sequence continues at coordinate 14,870 of JAIPGA010000048.1, forward strand.
CGAATCTTCGTGTCGGAGCGAACTCTCCCAGCTTGTGTCCCACCATGTTTTCGCTGATATAGATAGGGATATGGGTCTTTCCGTTGTGTACCGCGATCGTGTGTCCCACCATCTCGGGAACGATCATCGAACGACGGGACCATGTCTTGAGGACGCGTTTCTTGCCGCCCGAATTCATCCGCTCCACCTTCTTCATCAGGTGGTCGTCCACAAAGGGACCTTTCTTCAATGAACGAGGCATGCTGTCTTCCTCTCCCCCTTCGCTCTACTTCTTCTTCCGGCGCCGGCGCACAATGTGCTTGTCGGAGGCCTTCTTCTTGCGGGTAGCGTAGCCTTTGGCCGGCGTCCCCCAGGGGGAAACGGGGTGCTTGTTTCCCTTTGTCTTGCCTTCACCGCCACCCAGGGGGTGGTCCACGGGATTCATCACCATGCCGCGCACGTGGGGCCGCCTGCCGAGCCAGCGGCTCTTGCCCGCCTTGCCGGCGACGGCGTTCTCGTGCTCCAGATTGCCCACCTGGCCGATGGTGGCCATGCAGTCCTGGATCACCAGACGCAGCTCGCCGCTGGGCATCCGGATGTAGGCGTACTTGCCCTCCTTGGCGGTGAGCTGGGCCTGTGCGCCGGCGGAACGCGCCATCACACCGCCCACGCCGGGCTGCATCTCGATGTTGTGCACGTAGGTGCCCACCGGGATATCACGCAGCCGTTTGGCGTTGCCGGGCTTGATATCGGCCTTCTGTCCCGCCTGGATGGTGTCGCCCACGGATATCCCTGCCGGTGCCAGGATGTAGCGCTTCTCGCCGTCCACATAGTGGATCAGTGCGAGCCGGGCCGAACGGTTGGGATCGTACTCGATGGCCGCGACCTTCCCCGGGACATCCAGCTTGTTCCGTTTGAAATCCACGTTTCTGTACAGCCGCTTGTTGCCCCCACCACGGTGCCGCATGGTGATGCGTCCCTTGTTGTTCCGGCCCCCGCGCTTATGGAGCGAGGTCACCAGCGAGCGTTCGGGACGCTGCTTGGTGATCTCGTCGTAGGCGGAGGTGGTCATGAACCTGCGGCCAGGTGACTGGGGCTTGTATTTCCTCATTGCCACTGTAGGAATCCCCCTTTACACCGAAGCGCCTTCGAAGAACTCGATGCGCTCGCCTTCCGCCAGCGACACAATAGCCTTCTTCCACGAACGGGATTTGCCGATGTAGACACCCATGCGCTTCGGCTTCGGACGCACCTTGACGGTGTTGACCTTTTCCACCTTCACGTTGAAGAGATCTTCGATGGCCTTGCGGATCTCCACCTTGTTGGCTCGACGGTCCACCTCGAAGGTGTATTTGTTGTGCTCCATGTGCCGGCTGCTCTTTTCGGTGATCACCGGCCGGATAATGACATCCTGGGGTAGTTTGCTCATTGCGCAAACACCTCCTCGACCTTCCGGGCCGCCGCCTCGGTCATGACGAGGTGACGGGCGTTCAAGATGTCGTAGACATTGAGACTGTCCACGTGGATCGCCCTGGCTCCGGGGATGTTGCTCACCGACTTGTAGAACCGCCCGTCGCTCTCGTGCAGAACGATCAGCGGTTTGTCCGCGGCGTTCACATTCTCCAGAAAGGCGAGCATGCTCTTGGTCTTCGGCGCTTCCAGCTCGGGCTTGTCGAAGACCAGCATCTGCTCCTCCCGGGTCTTGACGGAGAGCGCGCTCCGCATGGCCAGGCGGCGCATCTTCTTGTTGACCTTCTGCCGGTAGTTCCGGGGATGCGGCCCGTGGGCCACACCGCCGCCGACCCACACGGGCGAACGGGAGCTTCCGGCGCGGGCTCTTCCGGTGTGCTTCTGGCGCCAGGGTTTTCTGCCGCCGCCGCGGACGTCGCCGCGGTTTTTGGTGTTGGCGGTGCCCACCCGCCGGTTCGCCTGCTGCGCCACGACGACCTGATGCATGGCCGGCACGTGGACCGGGGCGTCGAAGACCGCGTCCGCGAGATGCTCTTCGCCGATGAGTTCGCCCTGGAAGTTGTAGCGTTTCACGTTAGCCATTAGTCCCGGCCTCCCTGCTTCTCACTCTTGTGAATGACCACAAGGCCATTGCGTGCGCCGGGTACCGAACCTTTGATCAGCAGCAGGTTGTTCTCCCCATCGACCTTCTTGACAACGAGGTTCTTCACGGTGACCTTCTCGTCGCCCATCTGTCCGGGCATCTTCTGTCCTTTGAAGATATGTGCCGGATAGCTGCCTGCACCGATGGAGCCTACCTTGCGGTGGACCTTCGATGCACCGTGGCTGTCCGGTCCGCCGCTGAAATTGTGCCGTTTCATGACTCCGGCGAAGCCCTTTCCTTTGCTGGTGCCGGAGACATGGACGACGTCGCCCTCCTCGAAGATGTCGGCGTTCACGACCTGACCGGCTTCGTAGCCGGAGACGTCGTCAAGGCGCATCTCCCTGAGGTGTTTGGTAACGGGTACCCCGGCTTTCCCGAAATGCCCCTTTTCGGGTTTGTTCACCCGGTGTTCCTTCTTCTCATCGAACCCGAGCTGCAGTGCGCTGTAGCCGTCGCGGTCGGGGATCTTCACGGACACAATGGGGCACGGCCCGGCCTCGACGACGGTCACCGGCACCGAGGCGCCGTTCTCGTCGAATATTCTGGTCATTCCCAGCTTCTTGCCCAGTATTCCCATACTCATGGGAGTTCCATCTCTCCTTTCAGCTCAGAGCTCCCCCTACAGTTTGATCTGGATGTCGACTCCAGAGGGGAGGTTCAGCTGCATAAGCGCGTCCATTGTCTTCTGTGTCGGGTCGAGAATGTCGACCAGGCGCTTATGAGTCCGAATCTCAAACTGCTCCCGCGCATCCTTGTCCTTATGCGGAGACTTGAGAACGGTGTATTTGTTGATCTCAGTGGGAAGGGGAATGGGGCCTGCAAGGCGGGCCCCGCTCCGCTCCGCCGTCTCCGCGATCTGCACCGCGGAAGCATCAAGCACTCTATGGTCAAATGCCTTGAGCTTGATGCGTATCTTCTTTGCCATCTCTCGCGCCTCCGAACCTATTCGATAATCTCGGTGACAACACCGGCGCCGACGGTCCGGCCGCCTTCACGAACGGCGAAACGCAGGCCTTCTTCCATGGCCACCGGCACGATCAGGTTCACCTCAAACTGCGAGTTGTCGCCGGGCATGACCATCTCCACGCCTTCCGGAAGCTTGATGTCGCCGGTCACGTCGGTGGTCCGGAAATAGAACTGCGGCT
>JAIPGA010000049.1 GCA_021736445.1 Synergistales bacterium
CTGCCCTTTCTCAAACAGGCCGCCGAGCTTGCCGACGGGAAGCTGGCGCTTGCTTCGGAGCCGGGGAGGGGGACACGGCTTTATGTCTGCTTCCGCGCCGATCATATCGACTGCCCCCCCGTGGGCGACATGCCCCTGGCGGTGGCGACGCTGCTGGCGGGGCATCCCGGGGTCCGGTGGCGCTTTGCCTTCGGAGTCGGGCAGGCATGGTTTCATCTCGACAGCGCCGAGATTCTGGAGATACTGGAGGACCCGCAGCTGCTCCGGACGCCCCCGGTGAGCCGCTGGCTCAGGGAGCACCTGGAGGAAGGTCTGCGGGAATTGCAATCAGGAGGTGACACTGGTGCCCAAAATTTCGAGTCTTGAGGACTTGCGGAAGATAAAGGAAGAGGCCTCGGATCTCACATCCGCCCGTTCGGGCGGCCGGGTGCGTATCATTATCGGCATGGGAACCTGCGGCATCGCCGCGGGCGCCCGGGCAATCATGGACGCCGTCATGCGCGAGCTGGAAAAGCGGGGCCTCAAGGATGTGTCCGTGGAGACCACGGGCTGCATCGGTATGTGCCAGCAGGAGCCGCTCCTCGACGTGATCCGGCCGGGCGAGCCGCGGATCACCTATGGCAGGCTGACGACCGAGGATGTCCCCCGCATTGTTGCCGAGCACGTGGTGAACGGCAACATCGTGGAGGACAAGGTGATCGGCAGGACCGACTAGGAGGGCTGTGGAATGGCACTATATCGAGCACACGTTCTTGTCTGTGGCGGAACCGGCTGTGTCTCCAGCGGTTCGCGGGAGGTTCTCGGCAAGTTCCGCGAGGAGATCGCCATCAAGGGGCTCGACAAGGAGATCATGGTTGTCGAGACGGGCTGTCACGGGATGTGCGAGATGGGTCCCATCGTGGTGGTCTACCCCGAAGGGACCTTCTACTGCCGGGTCGACGTGGAGGATGTCCCGGAGATCGTGGAGGAGCACCTCTACAAGGGCCGCGTGGTCAATCGGCTGCTCTACACCATGCCCGAGGCCATCGACGGGATCCCCCACTATTCGGACATCCCTTTTTACAGCAAGCAGCAGCGGAACGCGCTGCGCAACTGCGGCTACATCAACCCCGACAACATCGACGAATACATCGCCAGGGACGGCTACACCGCCGTGGCCAAGGCGCTGACCACCATGACCTCCGAGGAGGTTCTGGAGGAGGTCAAGACCTCGGGCCTCCGCGGCCGCGGCGGCGGCGGCTTCCCCACGGGGCTCAAGTGGTCCTTCGCCCGGAAGGCCGTGGGCGACAAGAAGTACGTCATCTGCAACGCCGACGAGGGTGACCCCGGGGCCTTCATGGACCGCTCCATCCTCGAGGGCGATCCCCACTCGGTCATCGAAGGCATGCTGCTGGGCGCCTACGTGATGGGCGCCGACGAGGGCTACATCTACTGCCGCGCCGAGTACCCGCTGGCCATCAAGCGGCTCCTGCGGGCCATCGACGAGGCCACCGAGTACGGCCTGCTGGGCGAGCACATCATGGGAACGGACTTCTCCTTCACCCTCCATGTCAAGGAGGGCGCCGGCGCCTTTGTCTGCGGTGAAGAGACGGCCCTGATGGCCTCCATCGAGGGCCAGCGCGGCATGCCCCGTCCCCGTCCGCCCTTCCCTGCCCAGAAAGGGCTCTGGGAGAAGCCGAGCAACATCAACAACGTGGAGACCTGGGCCAATGTGCCGCTCATCGTCGGCAAGGGCGGCGAATGGTTCGCCTCCACCGGCACGGAGAAATCCAAGGGCACCAAGGTTTTCGCCCTCACCGGCAAGGTGAAGCACACAGGCCTGGTGGAGGTTCCCATGGGTATCTCCCTCCGGGAGATCGTCTTCGACATCGGCGGCGGCATCATCGACGACAGGAAGTTCAAGGCCGTTCAGATCGGCGGACCCTCCGGCGGCTGTCTCACCGAGGAGCACCTGGACCTCTCGGTGGACTACGAATCGCTCACCTCGGCGGGGGCCATCATGGGTTCCGGCGGACTGGTGGTCATGGACGAGGACACCTGCATGGTGGACGTCTCCAAGTTTTTCCTGGAGTTCACCCAGCGGGAATCCTGCGGAAAGTGCATTCCCTGCCGCGAGGGCACCAAGCAGATGCTCCTGCTGCTGGAGAAGATCACCGCCGGCAGGGGCACCATGGAGGATCTGGACCACCTGGAGGAGCTTGCCCACATGGTCAAGGAGATGTCCCTCTGCGGCCTGGGCCAGACGGCGCCCAACCCCGTGCTCACCACGCTGCGCTACTTCCGCGACGAGTACGAGGCCCATATCAGGGACAAGCACTGTCCGGCCGGCGCATGCGGCGCCCTGATCCGCTACGAGATCGACCCGGAACGCTGCCGGAAGTGCGGCCTCTGCGCCAAGGAGTGCCCCGTGGACTGCATCGCCGGGGACCGGAAGACCCCCTACGTGATCGACCAGGAGCGTTGCATCAAGTGCGGCAGCTGTCTCGAGGTCTGCCCCTTCGGTGCGGTGCTCAAGAAGTAGGCGGTGCGGCGTGTCCACGGTGATCTGTACCAATGCGATGTCGCTGGTATGCGTCTCAGACTGACAGGGAGGGTACATAGATGAAAGAAATCACCCTGACCATAGATGGCAAGGTATGCAAGGGCGTCCAGGGAGAGACCATCCTTGAGATCGCCAACAAGAACGAAGTCTATATCCCCACCCTCTGCTATCTGGAGGGACTGACCCCCATCGGCTCCTGCCGGATGTGCGTGGTCGAGGTGGAGAACAACCCCAAGCTTCTCACGGCCTGCACGACCCCCGCCCAGGACGGCATGGTGGTGCACACCAAGACGGAGAAGCTCTACAACTACCGCCGGCAGATCCTGGAGCTGCTCTTCGCCGGCCGGAACCACTACTGCATGTTCTGTTCCCAGAGCGAGGACTGCGAGCTGCAGCGGCTGGCCATCGAGCACGGCATGGACCATGTCCGCTATCCCTTCCTCTACGCCGATTTCGAGAACGACGCCTCCGACGCGGACCTGCAGATGGACCACAACCGCTGCATCCTCTGCCTGCGCTGCATCCGGGTCTGCGCCGAGAAGGTGGGGGCCCACACGCTGGACCTTCAGAAACGCGGCTGGGACGCCACGGTGATCTCCGACCTGGGACAGAAGCTCGGCGAGAGCGACACCTGTGTGGACTGCGGCGCCTGCGCCCAGGTCTGCCCCACCGGCACCATCACCGTCCGGGAGTTCGCCTACCGGGGCAAGCGGAACGACTGCGACGACATCGTGGAGAGCGTCTGCCCCCTGTGTGCCGTGGGGTGCCGCATCAAGGCCTACGTCCGCACCGGCACGGTGGCCCGCGTGGAGGGCACCGGCACCAGCCAGCCCGACGGCGGCCAGCTCTGCCACAAGGGGCGCTGGCACCTGCCGGAATCCACCGAGCGCGAGCGGGTCACCACACCGATGATCCGCGAGGGCGTCCACTACCGTGAAGCCTCCTGGGAGGAGGCCCTCTCGCTGGTGGCCGAGGAGTTCAAGGAGTCCTACGACAACAAGAGCGCCGGCGCGCTGGTCTCCAGCCTCTGCACCGACGAGGAGCTGGGCGTCTTCTCGGCCTTCTTCAAGGAAGGCATGCAGATGTCGCACATCGACACCTTCGACGGCGACGTGCTCCGCGGCTTCGCACGGGGCTTCGAGCCCTTCCGCCGGCAGGGCGTCCGCCCCTTCACAGCCGCCCACAACCTGCTGGACAGCGACTGCATCGTCACCCTCTGCGCCGATCCCCAGGACGAGGCGCCGGTGGTGGCCAGCTACGTCCGCGTGGCCACCCTGAAAAACGAGGCCACCCTGGTCAACGTCTCCAGCTGGGGCGAGGCCTTCCCCGGTCTGACGGACATCAACATCCCCCTCAAGCGCGCCTGCGGCGATCCCGGCATGCTCAACGAGCTTGCCGCGGCGGTCTCGGCGATGCAGCAGTCCGCCGAGATGCCCGAGGAGCGGGAGAACCTCTACGAGGAGTACGAGCAGGCCCTGACCCGGGCCGCCGAGAAGGCCGACGTGGAGCGGGAGACCATGGAACAGCTGGTCAAGTGCATGGTTTCCTCCGAGAAGACCACCCTGGTCCTCGGCGGGAGCGTGGCCACCGATCCCAATGTGGTCACCGCCGCGGCCAACCTGGCCATCGCCGCGCAGGCCTTCCGTGACGACGGCCTCGGCCTGGTGCCGCTGGTCCGCAGCGGCAACAGCCTGGGCACCATCAATACGATGCTCAGCGACGAGCCGTGGATCGGCGAGGAGAACCGGGACTTCCTCTACGTCTATTCCACCGGTCTGGTTCCGGAGGACAAGCAGGAGTACAAGGAACACCTGGCCGCCGCGGCGAACGCCAAGTTCGTGGTGGTCCAGACGCCCTACATGGTGAAGCCGCTGGTGAACTTCGCCGACGTGCTGCTCCCGGCGCCGGCCTGGTACGAACGGAGCGGCCACTACTGCACCATCGAAGGCGAGCGGCGGAAGCTCAATGTCATCGTTCCGCCCAGGGGCGAGGTGAAAGGGCTGGCCACGGTCTTCGACGCACTGGCCGAGAAGATGGGCATCACCATCAGACAGCCCGAGATCGCGCCCTGCGCGAGCCTCTTCGAATCGAAGATCCCTGCCTCGCAGGCACAGATGGTTACCGAACAGGGGGTGACGTCATGAGCAAGGTCAAACTGGCGACGGCGTGGCTGGAGGTCTGCTCCGGCTGCCACATGTCCTTTCTCGATATCGACGAGGAGATTGTCCCGCTTCTCGAGAAGGTGCAGATCTGCTACTCCCCGGTGGCGGACCCCAAGGCGATCCCCAAGGTGGACGTGGGGGTCATCTCCGGCGCTCTTGGCAACGACGAGGAGATGGAGATCGCCAGGGAGATGCGCGAGAACTGCGATATCCTCATCGGCTGGGGCGACTGCGCCGTCTTCGGCGGCATCAACTGCATGCGCAACACCTACAGCAGGGAGGAGGCGCTCGTCGAGGCCTATGTCAACTCGCCGAGCACCGTCAACCCCGAGGGCATCCTCCCCGGCGAGGATATCCCCACACTGCTTCCCAAGGCACTGCCCATCGACTACGCCGTCAAGGTGGACGTCTATGTTCCCGGATGCCCGCCCGACGCCGAGACGATCCTCTGGGTCTTCAAGGAGCTGCTCGAAGGGCGTATCCCCAAGGTGCCTGTTGACATGATGCGGTACGACTAGGAGGGACTGAGAAATGGCAACCACCCGTAAGATAGAAGTGAACCCCGTAACAAGGATAGAGGGCCACGGCAAGATCACCGTCAACCTCGACGAAAGCGGTCAGGTGGACAGCGCCCGATTCCACGTTACGCAGTTCCGCGGGTTTGAGCTCTTCTGCCAGGGCAGGGATTTCCGGGAGATGCCGGTGATCACGCCCAGGATCTGCGGCATCTGCCCGGTGAGCCACCATCTGGCGTCGGCCAAGGCCTGTGACCAGATCCTCGGCGTGGAGGTCACCCCCACAGCCCACAAGCTGCGCGAACTGATGCACATGGGGCAGATCGTGCAGTCCCACGCGCTGAGCTTCTTCCACCTCTCCAGTCCGGACCTGCTCTTCGGCTTCGACGCCGACCCGGCGGTCCGGAACGTGGCGGGGCTGGCCGAGAAGTTCCCCGAGCTGGCCGTGAAGGGCATCAAGCTCCGCAAGTTCGGCCAGGAGATCATCAAGGCCCTGGGCGGCAAGAAGATCCACCCCTGGCACAGCATCCCCGGCGGCGTCAACCGGAGCCTCAAGGCCGGGGAGCGCGACGGCTTCCTCGCCCAGATCCCCGAGATGAAGGGGATCGTCGGGGAGGCGCTGAAGCTGATCAAGGGCTATCTGGCCGAGCACGGCGACGAGGCCAGGCGCTTCGCCACCTACCAGTCGGCCTACATGGGTCTGGTCAACGAGGGCAAGCTGGAGCTCTACCACGGCAAGGTGCGCATCCGCGGCGCCCGGGGCCGGATCATCGACGAGTTCCAGGGCGACGACTACCTGGACTACATCGGCGAACACGTGGAGCCCTGGAGCTACCTGAAGTTCCCCTTCTACAAGCCCCTGGGCTTCCCCCACGGCTCCTACCGCGTGGGGCCGCTGGGCCGCGTCAACGCCTGCGACGACATCGCCACCCCCGAGGCCTCGGCCGAGCTCGCCCTCTTCCGGGAGGGCATGCAGGACGGCATGGTGCACTACACCATGTACTACCACTACGCCCGCCTCATCGAGGCGCTCTACGGCCTGGAGCGGCTGGAAGAGCTGCTGCACGACGGCGACATCACCGGCAGCGACCTGCGGGTGACCACCCGGAACATCAACCCCAGGGGAATCGGCGTCATCGAGGCGCCCCGGGGCACGCTCTTCCACCACTACGAGGTGGACGACCGCGGCGCCATCTCCCGGGTGAACCTCATCGTGGCCACGGCGGGCAACAACGACGCCATGAACCGCGGTGTCGAGCTGGTGGCCCGGGAGTACATCAAGGGCGGGGAGGTCACCGAGGGGATCATGAACCGCATGGAGCACACCATCCGCTGTTACGACCCCTGCCTCTCCTGCTCCACCCACGCCGTGGGCAAGATGCCCCTGGCGCTCACCGTCTACGACGCCGACGGCAACGAGCAGGCCTCACGGGTCAAGGAGTAGCCGCCGCGGCGGACCTCTTTGGAGAGAACGAACGGAGCGGGGGCCGGGCGACCGGCCCCCGCTCCGTGGAAAGCGAGGAGGCTGGGTATGGAGGTACTGGTGATCGGGTACGGCAATCCCTTCCGCGAGGACGACGCCGTGGGGCACCAGCTGGCGCCGGAGATGAAAGAGGCGCTTGAGGAGGCCGGCCACAGTGTGCGGCTGCTGCTGGAGCAGCAGCTGCTGCCCGAGCTGACCGAGGAGTTCCGCGGCAAGGACAGGGTGCTCTTCGTGGATGCCCATGTGGCCGAGGAGCCCGTGGAGGAGTCCTACCGCCTGGTCCGGGTGGAACCGGCCAGGGAGGGCGGCGAGGGGCTCAACATCCACTCCTTCGGCCCCGACTGGCTCCTGCACCTGGCCGAGACCGTGGGCACCGAGGTCCCCGAGGCCTGGCTGCTCTCCGTGGCCGGGAGCTCCTTCAACTTCAGCGAGGAGCTGTCGCCCCCCTGCCGGCGGCGCACCGAGGAGGCCCTGACTGCATTCAGGCGGTGGGTCGCCCGGGGAATGGCCTGAACGGCTGACCTCCGGCGGCGCCTATGCTATAATACAGAAAGCAAAGAGATGCCTGCGGTGTGCGTGCTCATAGGTATGTGCCTTGAGCCAACACTCGCCAAAAGAGGGGTTCGGCGTCCCTGCCGGCGGCGGAGGCCCTTCGGGGCCGACAAAGCTCAGGTGGGGTAGAACCCCGACATTACAGGAGCGGGTCAAGGCCAACCTGGCACGGCACTGCGGGTTTCCGATCGAGGGCGATGAGCACAGCTCACGCCCTTTTTGTTTGCCTTTCTGTCGAGACAGGCTATATACTCTATAGTAATAACGAGTGACAGGCATTGCGGACGCAGAATGGCGCCCGCCGCGGGTGTCCCGCGCATAAACGGCCCAGAACTGCTTGCCGACATCCCCGAACTCGTTGATCTGGCGCGGCAGCCCGTGGCCGTTGCCGTCAATGCCGAGCTGACGCTGCTCTATTGGGATATCGGGCGGCTGAACGTCGAGGGGCAGACTGGAGAGACCTGGAGGTGGGGCATTGACCAGCAAATGGCTGGAGATTTGCAGGGGGAGTCCCCCTGCGTGGGCGGTTTTTCAGCTTCCAATCTCTGGGGGATGAAGGGATTCTTTAAGACTTATCAAGGGCTTGAAAAACTCGCACCATTGGTGCGAGAAAATGGCTGGAACCACAAATCGCAATCATGGAGCGTTGTTACGTCCCCCGGGAGCGGGAATTCTATATCCGTGTGACCCGCAAGTTTGGCTGGTCGAAGAATGAAATGGTTTAATCGAAACGGACACCCCGCCAGGTCAGCCTTGCCGGGAAAGGGGGGCGACCGTTGGACAGAATGAGCGGGGAAGCCCGTTACTCAGATGCATTCAGAAAGGACGCTGTGTCCCTGGTGCTTGACCATTGGTACACCTGCAAGGATGCCGCCGAGCGTCTCGGTGTTCCCAAGTCCACCATGACCAACTGGGCGCGGAAGCAGCGCAACGGGAACAACGGCAATACCCGCAGCCAACGGCAGCGCGATCTGGAAGCCCAGGTACGCAAACTGGAAAAACAGTTGGAGAACGCCGAGAAGGAGTGCGAAATCGTAGCAGAGGCCGCGGACTTGTTTGCGAGAAAATGCCACGAGATCACCTGCGTCCGTTAGGTAGCCGCCCAAACCGTGCAACTGGCCGCGACGACCACGAAGAACTTCAAGGAGCTGGGGTATGAGTGTAGTTGAACTGATTAAGGAGCACGAAGGCAAGACCCTGGAATTCAAACAGGATATCTCCTCACCGCGAAATCTTCTGAAGACATTGGTTGCCTTTGCCAATAGTGCCGGCGGCAGGGTGGTTATCGGCGTGGAAGACAAGACGCGGGAGCCGCTGGGCGTTGAGAATCCACTTGATGAAGAGGAACGGCTCTGCAATTTGATTGCCGACTCCATCAGTCCCCGCCTGGTGCCCAACATCGAAATGACCACAATCGATAGCAAGACACTGCTGGTCGTTGAGGTTTTCCCCAGTAATTCCCGTCCCCACTACCTGCGCTCCGAAGGGCCGGAAACCGGAGTATATGTAAGACTCGGTTCCACCAATCGCCAGGCCGACCGGGAACTGAGCGCCGAACTGCTCCGATCCGTTGAGGGAAGATCGTTTGATGAATTGCCTATGCCCGAGTTGTCTGTTGATGATCTGGATATCGAAGCGGTACAAAAGAACTTTGCAGGTGGGCGAAAGCTGAATGAGCAAGCCTTACTGACCTTGAAACTGCTGGTCCGCCATCAAAAGCGGCTGGTGCCGACCAAAGGTGGGATGCTACTTTTTGGCAGGCAGCGAACACAGCACTTTCCCGATGCCTGGGTCCAATGCGGCCGATTCGCCGGTACCGAAAAAATCGATATTTTTGACCATATCGATATCGATGTTCCGCTCCCCCAAGCGGTCGATGAGATTATGCTGTTTCTGAAAAAACACGCCTACCGCAGCGCGGATCTCTCTGCGGTGCGTCGAAAAGATTTCTGGAGCATCCCTCTGGGAATTTTGCGCGAGATGGTGATCAATGCCCTGGTGCATAGCGACTACTCACAACGCGGTGCTCCCATTCGGATCGTCTTTCTTGATGACCGCATCGAAGTAGAAAGCCTGGGTATCCTTCTGCCCGGTCTGACCATCGAAGAGATGAAACAGGGCGTCTCACGCATCCGCAATCCAGTTATTGCCCGCATGTTCAAGGAACTGAACCTGATCGAACAATGGGGCACCGGTGTGCGCCGCATCTTCGCGGAAGCCCGGGATTTGGGCCTGCCGGAACCAAACATTGAAGAGATTGGCCTGCGCTTGCGTTGTACCGTCTATCTGGCGAAGCAGCACCAAAACAAAAACCAAACGGCCGGAGATCTCCAGTACACATCAGGGGTAGAGTCAGGGGTAGAGTCAGGGGTAGAGTCAGGGGTAGAGTCAGGGGTAGAGTCAGGGGTAGAGTCGCCGGCGATGGCTGTACAGGTTCTCTCTCTTTTGCGCGAGCGGCCCTGTGCCAAGTCGGAGATAGCGAGGAAGCTCGGCAAGGCCAGACCGACACGGTATCTCAATGATGTGGTGGCCCGGATGTTGCGTGAAGGATATGTGGCGTACACCATCCCCGACAAGCCCAGGAGCCCCCTGCAGAGATATCAGCTCACCGAAAGGGGGAAACAGAGACTGGAGGCGGAACGATGAGGTGTGCGGCAAGCGGTTTGCCCTGTGGAGGCAAGAGCGAGCGCGGAATGACCAGTACACGTTGCTCGGACCTTTTTCTGTGAGGTGTGATCCCTATGCAGTCTGTCCAACCCCCCTTCTGGCACCCCGCCGCCTCGGATGCGGTGATCTTCGACTGGGACGGCGTGCTCGCCGAGACGAAGCTGGATTTCTCGCCGGTCTTCCAGCGGTTTTTCGGCGGCAAGCGCGTGCTCCTGCTGGAGGCGCTCCCCACGCTGGAACCGGACCGGCGCGATGAGCTGGAGAACGCCCTGCTGAATCTGGAGATCCAGGGGGCCAGGGAGGCGACCCCCGTTCCCGGAGCCAGGGAATGCATCGCCTACGTGGAGGAGCTGGGGCTGCCCTGAGCGGTGGTCTCCCGGAACTGCCGCGAGGCGGTGGAGATCGCCGCGGAGCGGGTGGGGATCGCCCTGCCCGATTTCGTCCGCACCCGCGACGAGGAGCCCGTGAAGCCCGACCCCGGCGCCCTCTGGGTGGCCGCCCGGGAGCTGGGCGTGCGTCCCTGGCGCTGCACCGTGGTGGGGGACTTCCTCTACGACCTCATCGGCGCCAGACGGGCGGGGATGCGGGCCGTGCTGGTCCAGCGTCCACGGGAGGCCTGGAAACAGTGGGCCGATCTGACCTGCCAGACTATGGAGGCGTTCCGCGTCCTGCTCCGGGAGCCCAGGCCCTATGTCCCCCTGGAGTACAAAGAGCTATCCCCGGAGACCCTGGCGGCCCGCTGGCAGCTGGTGGCCCATCTCCCGGCGGACCACCCCGAACCGGGACGGTCTGTCCTGACGGCGGCCGCCCACGGGCTGGGGACGCTCACGGTGTCCTCAGAGGCTACGGTGGAGGAGCCGCAGTGGCGCTGCTGGTGCGGTCTCGACGCCGCCTGGATGGGCGGGTCGCTGCTTGAGGCCTGCGAGGAGAGTGTGCGCTACCGATATCCCCAGATGCGCATCCTCCCCGGCGAAAACGGCATCACCATTCCCCCCGACTACCACAGCATCGGCGAGTGGATCGCCAGGGCCCTCCCATGACGGAACAGCAGTCCCTCTTCCCTCAGGATCCCAAGGAGCACACCCCATCGGAGGACGCCGTCAATCCCCGCGCCCCGCTGGCCGAGCGGATGCGCCCCCGCCGTCTCGACGAGATCGCCGGACAGTCCCATCTGCTGGCTCCGGAGGCGCAGTTCCGCAAGATGATCGCCTGCGGCCATGTGCCCAGCCTCCTCCTCTGGGGACCGCCGGGTGTGGGCAAGACCACGCTGGTGCGGGCCATCGGGAGGGAGACGGGCCGGCGGGTCTACGAGGTGAACGCCGTGGCCACGAAGGTCTCGGAGCTCCGGGAGCTGCTGCAGCGGAGCCGGGAGGCGGCACGTCGCGGCACGCCGCCGATCCTTTTCATCGACGAGCTCTACCACCTGAACAAGCAGCAGCAGAATGTGCTGCTCCCGTCGGTGGAGCGGGGGGAGGCGGTGCTCATCGGGGCGACGGTGGAGAACCCCTACTTCGAGATCAACCGGACGCTGCTCTCCCGCCTGGTGGTCTTCGCCATGGAGCCGCTGGAGAGTGCCGATCTGGTGGAGCTGCTGGAGCGGGCTCTGGACGACGGCGAGCGCGGCCTGGGCGGGCTGGAGCTGACGGTGGAGGAGGGTGTGCCGGAGCGGATCGCGGCGCTTGCCGCCGGGGACGCCAGGCAGGCGCTGGTGCTGCTGGAGGCGGCGGCTACGTCGGTGGCGGCCTCGGGCGGCCGTCTCCTCGGGATGGAGACGGTGGACTCGGTGGCGCCCAGGGCCTTCCAGCACTACGACCGCGCCGGCGACGAGCACTACCAGGTGGCCTCGGCGTTCATCAAGAGTATCCGTGGTTCCGATCCCGACGCGGCGGTCTACTGGCTGGCGCGGATGCTGGCGGCGGGCGAGGACGCCCGGTTTGTGGCCCGCCGGCTGATCATCTCGGCGGCCGAGGATGTGGGGCTGGCGGACCCGCAGGCGCTTGGCGTGGCGGTGGCGGCGGCCGAGGGGGCGGAGCATGTGGGGCTGCCGGAGGCGCGGATTCTGCTGGCCGAGGCGGCGGTCTATCTGGCGGCGGCGCCGAAGAGCAACAGCGCCTACATGGCGGTGAACCGGGCGCAGCAGGCGCTGGAGGCGGGCGATATCCAGCCGGTGCCCACCCATCTGCGGCCCCGGATGGAGGGCTATGTCTACCCCCACGACGACCCGCGGCACTGGGTGCCCCAGCGCTATCTGAACGAGCCGCGGCGTTTCTACTATCCCGGCGGGCTGGGTGCGGAGGCGGCGATGGAGCAGCGTCTCCGGCGCTTCTGGCGGCGTTTCCGCGGCGACACCGAGGGGACCGACCGGGAGGGCTGACCGACGCGGCGTCTGCCGGCGTCCAGGTGTTGGCCCCGCACCGGCTCTCCGCGCCTCGGATTCGCATCTGTGCGTTCGCTTGTCGAACGGCTCCGGGCGGTCGGCTCAGAAGTGTGTCTCTGTGCTTTCTCGCCTCTCGGCGACGCTCTCCTCGCTCACCGGCTCATGGAGGTCCTTCCGATCCGGTGGGGGGTCCGGGATGTGCGGCGGCCGCGGTATGCGAAAGGGCGGCTCCCTCCGAGGCCGGGGCCTGCAGAGGATGACCGCCCTGTGTGTGCGTTATGGCTGGGTGTGGTGCCGCCGCTACTGCAGGAAGCCCTTTTCTTTCAGGTACATCTCCGCCACCATCCTGGCGGGCTTGCCTTCCACGTCCACCTCGTAGTTGAGCCGCTGCATGGTCTCGTTGTCCAGCGTCGCCATAATGGGCGGGAAGATCTCCTTCAGCTCGGGATACTTGTCCACCACCTTCTGGTTGGCGCAGACGCTGATGTTGTAGGGCGGGAAAAAGTTCTTGTCGTCTTCCAGCACCACCAGGTTGAACTTGGGGATCTTGCCGTCGGTGGCGAAGGTCATGGCCACGTCGATCTGGTTGCGGTCGATGGCCTCGAAGGTCAGCCCCAGCTCCATCAGCTTGATCTGCTCGCTCTTGTTGATCTCGAAGCCGTAGAGCTCGGCCATGGCGAAGAAGCCGTCGGCGCGCTCGTAGAACTCGCTGCCCATGCCGAAGACCAGCTCCTCGGGGTGGGCGTTGTTGTACGCGGCCAGCTCCGAAAGGGTGGAGCCGTAGGCGTCCACGTCCTTCTCCCGGATGGCCAGGGCGTAGGTGTTGTTCAGCGGCGCCTTGGCGAACCAGAGGATACCGTTCTCGCTGTCCTCCGCTTTGACCTTCCTGTAGAGCTCCTGCGGGTCGTTGATCACCTTCTCGTGGCCCAGATAGGTGAGCCAGGCCGTTCCGGTGTACTCCGGATAGAGGCCGATCTGCCCCGTCTCCAGCGCCTTCCTGGTGACGGTGCTGCCCGTTCCCATCCGTGTGGTCACGTCGAAGCCGTGGTCCTCCAGCACCAGTGTCAGCATGTTGCCCAGCACGTACTGCTCCGTGAAGTTCTTGGCTCCCACCACGATCTTCCCTGCCGCCTGCGCCTGGGCGCCTCCAAGCAGTGCCGCCGAGAGCACCAGAGCGAGCGCAAGGATACCGAGACGTTTCACAAAAACCCCTCCTCGAATAGAAAAATTCCTCTTCTGTATGCAGTGTATGGCAATTGAAAAAACGAAGTGCCGGAAAGGGGAAGGACGAAAGGGACATTATGTGCCCAGAAGAGGTGCGGTTATTGTACCCCTTCGCGGAGGGTGCCGCAATGCACAAAAAACCCGGGGAACGGAGCGTCCCCGGGTTTTTCGTGCGGTATCTTCCAGTCAGAGGGGTTCTCGCTGGTGCTAGTCGATAAACCCGTTCTCCTTGAGGTAGATATCGGCCACCATTTTGGCCGGTTTGCCCTCGGCGTCCACCTGGTAGTTGAGCTTCTGCATGGTCTCGTCGGTGAGCGTCGCGGTGAGGGGCTCCAGCAGTTCCTTCAGCTCGGGATACCTCTCCATGGTCTCCTCACGGACACAGATGCCCAGGTTGTAGGGCGGGAAGAAGTTCTTGTCGTCCTTCAGCACCTGCAGGTCGAACTTGAGGATCTTGCCGTCGGTGGCGTAGGCCATGCCCACGTCGATCTGGCCGCGCTCCAGCGACTCGTAGCTGAGGCCCACGGACATGAGCTTCACCTGTTTGTTCTTGTCGATCTCCATGCCGTAGAGGTCGGCCATGGCGAAGAACCCGTCGTTACGCTCGTAGAATTCCTGGTCCATACCGAAGGTCACTTCGCCGGGGTGGTTGTTGTTGTACTCGGCGAGGCTGGAGATGGTCTTCCCGTAGGTGTCTGTTTTGTCCTTGGGGATCACCAGGGCGAAGGTGTTGTTCAGCGGGGCCATGGCGAACCAGACGATGCCGTTCTCCTTGAGGTCCTTTTCCTTCACCTTTTTCCAGAGCTTCTCCGGGTCCTTGATGACCTCTTCCTGCTTCATGTAGGACAGCCAGGCCGTGCCGGTGTACTCGGCGTAGATGTCGGTCTGTCCCGTAACAAGGGCTTTCCGGGTGACAGAGCTGCCGGTGCCCATGTTTTTGTCCACGTCGAAGCCGTGGTCTTCGAGATAGAGAGCCAGCATATTGCCGAGCACGTACTGTTCGGTGAAGAATTTCCCGCCTACTGTGAGCTTTTTGTCCTCCGCCGCCGCAACACCGGCGAAACAGCCGAGAACGAGCGCCATTACCATAAGAATTGCTACAATACTGCGTTTTCGCATACGTTACACATACCTCCTTGAATTGTTGCTTCTGCCTGAGGGGGGAGTGGTTCGCCCCCCGGGATCACTGGAGTTCTCTGTCCGACCTGCCCGGGTGCGAGAAGCTTCGGCTCAGTCGATAAACCCGTTCTCCCCGAGGTAGACCTGGGCCACCATCTCGGCCGGTTTGCCCTCGGCGTCCACCTGGTAGTTGAGCTTCTGCATGGTCTCGTCGGTGAGCGTTTCGGTGAGGGGGGACAGCAGTTCCTTCAGCTCGGGGTACCTCTCCATGGTTTCCTCGCGGACACAGATGGCGAGGGTGTAGGGCGGGAAGAATTTCCTGTCGTCCTTCAGCACCTGCAGGTTGTACTTGAGGATCTTGCCGTCGGTGGAGTAGGCCATGCCCACGTCGATCTGGCCTCGTTGCAGCGACTCGTAGCTGAGGCCCACGGACATGAGCTTCACCTGTTTCTTGTCGACCTCCATGCCGTAGAGGTCGGCCATCTCGAAGAACCCGTCGTTGCGCTCGTAGAACTCCTGGTCCATCCCGAAGATCAGCTCGTCGGGGTGGTTGTTGTTGTACTCGGCGAGGCTGGAGATGGTCTTTCCGTAGGCGTCTGTCTTCTCCTTGGGGATCACCAGGGCGAAGGTGTTGTTCATTGGGGCCTTGGCGAACCAGACGATGCCGTTGTCCTTGAGGTCCTTCTCCTTGACGGCCCTGTAGAGCTTGCCGGGGTCGTTGATGACCTCATCCTGCTTCATGTAGGACATCCAGGCGGTGCCGGTGTACTCGGCGTAGATGTCGATCTGTCCCGTAGCAAGTGCTTTCCGGGTGACCGAGCTGCCGGTGCCCATGTTCTTGTTCACGTCGAAGCCGTGGTGGTCGAGATAGAGAGCCAGCATGTTGCCCAGGATATACTGCTCGGTATAGAATTTCGCTCCAACCGCCAACTTCTTTTTCCCGTCCGCCGCCGCCACGCCGGCGAAACAGCCGAGGACAAGTGCCGCTACCAGAAGTACAGCTACAACAGGGTGCTTTCGCATACGATACGCATACCTCCTTGGATTAGTGGTTCTCCCTGAGGGAGGGCACAGACGTGCCCTCCCCTGGTTGCTGTAGATATCCGCCCAACCGTTGCGGGGGCGGGAAGTGCTGCCTACTGGATAAACCCGTGCTCCTTCAGGAAGAGATCGGCCACCATTTTGGCAGGCTTGCCCTCTACGTCAACCTGGTAGTTCAGGTTCTGCATGGTCTCGTCATCCAGCAGCTCCGTCAGAGGGGGCAGAAGCTCCTTGAGAGACGGATATTTCTCCAATGTCTCCTCCTTGGCGCAGAGGCAGAGGTTGTAGGGCGGGAAGAAGTTTTTGTCGTCCTTGAGCACCTGCAGATTGTACTTGATGATCTTGCCGTCGGTGGCGAAGACCATGGCCACGTCGATCTGGCCGCGGGCGATGGATTCGAAGGTCAGCCCCACTTCCATAAGCTTGACCTGATCCTTTTCCACTTCCATGTTATAGACGTCCGCCATGTTGAAGAATCCGTCGGGCCGCTCGTAGAACTCCTGGTCGATGCCGTAGATCAGCTCGCCGGAGTGGTTGTTGTTGTACTCGGCAAGTGCTGAAAGAGAGTTTCCGTAGGTCTCGATGTCTTCCTGCTGAACGGCCAGTGCGTAGGTGTTGTTCAGGGGAGCCTTGGCGAACCAGACGACGCCGTTTTCCTCAAGGTCCATCTCCTTGACGGCCTTGTAGAGCTTGTCGGGATCGTTGATGACCTTCTCCTGGTTCAGGAAGGCCGTCCAGGCTGTCCCCGTGTATTCCGGATAGATGTCGGACTGGCCCGTTTCCAGCGCCTTCCTGGCGATGAAGCTGCCCGTTCCCATCTTGGTGGTCACGTCGAAGCCCTGGTGGTCCAGGTAGATGGAGAGCATGTGCCCCAGAATGAACTGCTCGGTGAAGTTCTTGGCGCCCACGGTGATCTTCTTGTCCGCCATGGCCGCGCCGCCGAAGCAGCCCACCAGCAGGGTTGCCGCGAGTACCAGTACCAGAAGTTTTCGCATGAAACTCCTCCTTTAAGTGTTGATGTATATCATACAAACAGGCCCCATGCCTGTCTGTCCCATGGGTTACCGCGAGACCTGGAGCCCCTTGGGGATGATCCGCTGCTCGACGAACATCAGGATGGTGTCCACGGTGATGGCGATGAGCGCCGAGAGCGAGCCGCCCACGAAGATCATGACGAACCGGTTCATCTTGAGGCCCGTGAAGATCAGGTCTCCCAGACCGCCGGCGCCGATGAAGGCCGCCACGGTGACGGTGCCGATGTTGATCATGGCGGCGCTGCGGATGCCGGACATGATGATGGTCATGGCCAGGGGGATCTTGATGCGCCAGAGGATCTGCGTGTTGGTGAAGCCCATCCCCCGGGCCGCCTCGATGATCCCCTGGTCCACATTGAGGATCCCCGAGGTGGCGTTGAAGACCACCGGCACCAGGCTGTAGATCACCAGTGCGATGATCGCCGGCGGGGCGCCGATGCCCACGAAGATGAACACCAGGGCGACCACCGCAACGGAGGGCACCGACTGGGCGGCGCCGGTGATGGCCAGCACGAACTTCCCGATCTTCTCCCGCCCTTCGGCGGTGATGAAGATGGAAAGCGCCATCCCGATGACGATGGAGATGGACAGCGAGATCGCGAAGAGATAGATGTGCTGCCAGATGGCCGTGGTGATCTGACCGCTATGGGAGGAGATATACTCCGTGAAGATGTCCATCATTGGACATCCCCGCCTCCTGTACCCTGCCGGGAGCCCTGGGCCACGTCCACCTGGTCGAAGATGTCCGACAGACGGATGAACCCCACCAGCTTGCCCCTGCGGTTGACCACCGG
>JAIPGA010000050.1 GCA_021736445.1 Synergistales bacterium
GTGTAGTGTAATGTGTCACTGGAAACGGTGGCTGGTCCGTTCGCTTTTGATCACGGCGGCGTTGCTGCCGGCGGTTCAGGGTGGAGCGGCGATCGCGCAGGAACAGGCTGCACACGAACTGCTTGAGGATTCCTATGTCCTCGAGAAAGACGGCTGGCACTTCATCCATCTCGAAGGCTCACCCTACCAGATCGGCTTCCAGCGGGGCTACCATGCGGCCGAGTCGGCCAACTACATCATCAAGACCTATCTCGGCCCCAGAGGAAGCGACTACCACGAGAAGACCCGCACCATCGCCCGGGAGTATATCTGGCCGCGGATCCCCGCCGAGTACCAGGAGGAGCTCCAGGGCACCGCCGACGGCGTGAAGGCCCGGGGCTACGACTGGGATCTCTGGGACATCGTGGCCGTCAACCAGTGGGGCGACCAGGGCGTCTTCCAGGAACAGTACGAGAAGGACTTCGGAAGCCGGTGCAGCGCCTTCATCGCCACGGGGGACGCCACCACCGACGGGCAGATCGTCATCGGCCACAACACCTGGTGCCCCTACAACGAGGATTTCATGTACAACTACATCTTCGAGGTCTTCCCCGACAGGGGGCATGACTTCCGCTACCAGAGCGCCGGAGCCTGCATGTGGAGCGGCCAGGACTGGTATGTCAACGAAACGGGACTGATGATCACCGAGACCTCCCTGAGCAACCCTGTCCGCGACCCCGAGGGCACACTGCTCTTCGTCCGGATCCGCCGGGCGGCCCAGTATGCCCACAGCATCGACAGCTTCCTGGAGATCATGCTGGACAGAAACAACGGCGCCTACCCCAACGAGTGGCTGGTGGGCGACGCCAAGACCGGGGAGATCATGTCCCTCCAGCTGGGCTGCAAGGTCCATGACATGCAGCGGGCCTTCAACGGATTCTTCGGCTCGTCGAACCACCCCTGGGGTGTGGAGTTCCGGGACGAAGCCGATTCGCCCGAACCGGATCCGGCCGGGTACCGCTACGCCCGGTTCCGCCGGTGGAAGCAGCTGAAGGAGGAGTACTACGGGGAGATCAACGTCACGGTGGGCAGGAAGATGCTCTCCGACCACTACGACACCTACACCGAGAAGGAACAGCCCAGCGCCCGGACCATCTGCGGCCACAAGGAGCTGGCCCCCGCCGACTCGGAGCAGCTCGCCCCGAGCGGAGCCTACGACGCCAAGGTGACCTCCAGCCACCTGGTGCTGGAGCACATGGGGATGTGGGCCCGCTGGGGCCATCCCTGCGGCATGGCCTTCGATGTGGACGCCTTCCTCGAGAAGGATCCGGAATGGGCCGAGGAACACGGCGCCGACCATGTGCGCTATCTGCGGATCTTCGCCGAGGAAACCCCCAATCTCTGGGGCTATTTCGGCGAAGTGGAGCCGTAAGAACCCATCGGCTCAGGAAAAGACAACCGAACCATGGTCCCTTTGCCTGCGGGAGCCCGAGACACTCGGACTCCCGCCTTTCTTGACAGCGCAAGCGCTCCTCCTACAATAAAGATGACCCGAACCAAACACAGGGGGAACGCCGGCGCAGGACAACGGTGGCGTCCCCTTGACGGACCTGCAGGCTGTCTTCCCGGGAGGCGAAACCGTGGACCGCAGAACACTCCGATGGATCTTTCCCCCGGCGCTCGCCGCAGCGGCGCTGCTCCTTTTTGTCATCAACAGCGACAGCGGCGGTGACGGAACGCTCCGGCTCTCCGGAACCATCGAGGCCACCGAGGTGGCCGTAAGCTTCCAGACCGGCGGGCGGGTCGCCCGCCGGCTCGTCGACGAAGGCGATGCGGTCCGCCGAGGCGACTGTGTGGCCCGTCTGGTCAGCGACGATCTGGCCCAGCAGGTCACCCTCCGGGAGGCGGAACAGGAGGGGGCGCAGGCGGCGCTGGCCGAACTCCAGCAGGGCTACCGGGCCGAGGAGATCGCCCAGGCGCTGGCCGGTGTGGAGGAAGCCCGGGCCAGGCTCGACGAGCTGCTGGAGGGCTCCCGGCAGGAGGAGCTCCACCGCGCCCGGGCCGCCGTGGAGCGCGCCCGTTCGGAGTACCGACGGCTCGAAAAGGATTTCCGGCGGGCCGAGAAGCTCCTGGAAGACCAGGTCATCACACAGCAGAGCTACGACCGGAGCTACGCCGCCTACCAGGTGGCCAAAGCCAGACTGCTGGAGGCCAAGGCCTCGCTCCAGCTGGTCCGCCAGGGCCCCCGGGAGCAACGGATCGCCCAGGCCAGGGCACAGCTCAAAAAGGCCCGGGAACGCTACGGCATGCTCAGGCAGGGCCCGCGCAAGGAGACCGTCGCCCAGGCGGCAGCCAGGGTCAAGCAGGCCCGGGCGGCGCTGGCCGTCGCCCGGATACGACTCGGCTACGCCACCCTGACCGCCCCGCTGGACGGCGTGGTGCTGACCGCCGGTCTGGAAGCCGGCGAATACGCCGCACCGGGCACACCGGTGGTCACCGTCGCCCGCCTTGACGAGGTCTGGATGCGGGCCTACATCGGCGAGACCGATCTGGGGCGTGTGGAGCTGGGCCAACCTGTGCGGGTCACCACCGACAGCTACCCCGACAGGACCTACCCCGGCCGGGTGACCTTCATCGCCTCGGAAGCCGAGTTCACCCCCAAGATGGTACGGACGGAAGAGGAGCGGGTCCGACTGGTCTACCGGATCAAGATCACCCTCCCCAACCCCGACGGGGAGCTCAAACCGGGCATGCCCGCCGACGCCACCCTTTCACCGGAACCTGCGGAGCGATGAGACAACGCTCCCCCAGGACGCCACGGTCTTCCCAGGCGGAACCGACCTCCACCCGGACGGCAAGCATCGAGACAGAGAGCCTCACCAAGCGCTTCGGCGAGGCCACGGCGGTGGATGGGCTCACCCTCTCCATCCGGCCGGGGGAGCTCTTCGGTCTGGTGGGCCCCGACGGCGCCGGCAAGACCACCACCCTGCGGCTGCTCACGGCCATCATGCGCCCCGACAGCGGCGCCGCACGGGTGGGCGGATTCGACACGGTCCGTCAGCCCGAGGAGATCAAGGCGATCATCGGCTACATGAGCCAGCGTTTCGGCCTCTACAGCGACCTCACCGTGCAGGAGAACATCGATTTCTACGCCGATCTCTACGATGTCCCCAGAGGCAGGGAACGCCGGGAACGCACCGAGCGGCTGCTGGGGTTCAGCAATCTCACCCCCTTCCGCAACCGGCGGGCCGGCCGCCTCTCGGGCGGGATGAAACAGAAGCTCGGCCTGGCCTGCGCCCTGATCCACACCCCGCAACTGCTCTTTCTGGACGAACCCACCAACGGGGTGGACCCCGTCTCGCGGCGGGACTTCTGGCGCATCCTCTACAGCCTCCTCAGGGAGGGGGTCACCATCGTGGTCTCCACGGCCTATCTGGACGAAGCGGAGCGCTGCAGCCGTCTGGCCCTGCTCGACAGGGGACGGCTGCTCGCCGCGGGCACCCCGGAGGAGATCAAGGCGGAAAGCCCCGGCATCGTCTACGAGATCCGCCTCCCGGAGACCCGCAACGCCGCACACCTGCTGCGGGAGCACCTCCCGGACACCGCCGTCAACCTCTTCGGCGACCGGCTCCATCTCCAGACCGCCGACAGCGGCGTCACCACGGAAACGCTTCGGCACGCCCTGGACGAGGCCGGTTTCACCGTCTCCGGGATCCGGGAGATCGCCCCCAGTCTGGAGGACATCTTCATCGTCTCCCTGGACCGGGAAGAGCGGAACCCGTCATGACGGGAGAGAGGAACACCGCCGTCACCGTCACCGATCTGGTGCGGCGCTTCGGGACCTTCACCGCCGTGGACGCCATCTCCTTCAGCGTCGCCCCGGGTGAGATCTTCGGGTTTCTCGGCCCCAACGGGGCGGGCAAGTCCACCACCATCCGCATGCTCTGCGGCATCCTGGCCCCCACCAGCGGCGGGGGCACCGTGGCGGGCTTCGACATCGCCACCCAGTCCGAAGGGATCAAGTCCCATATCGGCTACATGAGCCAGCGCTTCTCCCTCTACGGCGATCTCACCGTGGAGGAGAACATCGACTTCTACAGCGGCATCTACCGGCTTCCCGCCGCCAAACGCCGGGATCGCAAGGAGTGGGTGCTGGAGATGGCGGGGCTGACGGAGCGCCGGGACGCGCTGACGGAGACCCTCTCGGGGGGCTGGAAGCAGCGCCTCGCCCTGGGCTGCGCCATCCTGCACGAACCGCCGGTGCTCTTTCTGGACGAGCCCACCTCGGGGGTCGATCCGCTGAGCCGCCGCCGCTTCTGGGACCTCATCTACGCCCTGTCGGAGCAGGGCGTCACCATCTTCGTGACCACCCACTACATGGACGAAGCGGAGTACTGCGACCGGCTGGGCCTTATCTACAGGGGGCGCCTCATTGCCGAGGGGACCCCTTCCACGCTGAAGGAACGGGAGATGGCCGAAAAGGTCCTGGAGGTGCTCTGCAGCGCGCCCTACGAAGCGCTGGAGAGAGCCGAATCGCTGCCCTTCGTGAAGGAGGCCGCCCTCTTCGGCAACGGGATCCACGTGGTGGCAGACGGCGGCGCCGAGGCCGAAGGGGAGCTGCGGGAAGCACTGGAAGAACGAGGGCACCGCATCGACCGGCTGGGCTTCATCACGCCTTCGCTGGAGGATGTCTTTGTCTCTCTCATCGAGCGCTACGAAGGGAATCGGGGTGGAGAGGAGGCGGTCAGGCAATGAGATGGCGGCGAACCGCGGCGGTGGCCCGCAAGGAGACCCTCCACATCCTCCGGGATCCCCGGAGTCTGGCCATGGCCGTGGCCATCCCGGTGCTGCTGATCCTGCTCTTCGGCTACGCCCTGACGCTGGATGTGGACAACGTCCCCCTGGCGCTCCTGGACCGCGACCACAGCTCCGCCGGCCGGGAGCTCACCGCCGCCTTCGCCGGATCCCGCTACTTCACTCTGCACACGGTGGCCGCCGGCAGGAGAGAACTGCAGCGGGCGCTGGACACCGGCGGGGCGCTGGTGGCGCTGACCATCCCGCCGGGCTTCGGCGCCGACCTGTCGGCGGGACGGACCCCGGCGGTGCAGATCGTCATCGAGGGGAGCGACGCCAATACCGCCGGGATCGCCCGGGGCTATGTCCGCGCCGTGACGGAGCGGTACAGCCGGCGTATCCTGGTGGAGCAGGCGGCCCGCCGGGGAAGAGAGCCCCTCCAGCCGCCGCTGGAGCTCCGGCAGCGGGTCTGGTACAACCCGGAGATGGACTCCACCAACTACATCGTCCCGGGGCTCATCGCGGTGATCATGATGGTCATCGCGGCGCTCCTCACCTCGCTGACCATCGCCAGGGAGTGGGAACAGGGAACCATGGAGCAGCTCATCGCCACGCCCGTGACCGCCGTGGAGCTGATCACCGGCAAGCTGCTGCCCTACTTCGCCGTGGGGATGCTCGATGTGCTGGTGGCCGTCCTGATGGGGGAGTTCCTCTACGGGGTGCCCTTTCGGGGGAATGTGGTGCTGCTCTTCGGGATGGCCGCCATCTTCCTGGCCGGATCGCTCTCCATGGGGATCCTCATCAGCGTGGTCACCAGGAGCCAGCTCCTGGCCAGCCAGGTGGCCATCATCGTGACCTTCCTCCCCTCCTTCCTGCTGTCGGGGTTCATGTTCGCCATCACCAGCATGCCCCAGCCCATCCGGATCGCCACCCACCTCATCCCGGCGCGCTACTTCGTGACGCTGCTCCGGGGGATCTACCTCAAGGGGGTGGGGCTCGCCGTCCTCTGGCCGGAGGCGCTGCTGCTGGCCCTCTTCTCGCTGGTGATGGTGGCCCTGGCCAACCTCGCCTTCACCAAGAGGCTGGTGTAGCCATGTTCCGACGGATCCGGGAGATGCTCCGCAAGGAACTGATCCAGATCTTCCGGGACCCCCGGATGCGGATGGTCATCCTCGTGGCCCCGATCATCCAGCTGATGGTCTTCGGCTACGCCGTCTCCACCGACGTAGAGACGGTGCGGCTGGCGCTCTGCGACAGCGACCGCACGCCGCTGAGCCGGGAGCTGACGGCACGCTTCGTCCGTTCCGGGTACTTCGCCGTGGTCGCCTCGCCCCGGGATCCCGACGACATCACCCTCCTTCTGGACAGCGGGAAGGCCGAGGCGGCGCTGGTCCTCCGGAGCGGCTTCGCCGCGGCGGTCCACGCCGGGAAGACGGCACCGCTTCAGCTCATCGTGGACGGCACCAACTCCAACACGGCGAGCGTGGTCCTCCAGTACGCCCGGCAGATCACCGGGGACCTCTCCGGGGAGCTCCTGACGGAACGCCTCCGGCGAAGGGGGATACAGGGAAGGCCTGCGGCTTTCCAGGCGCGGATCCGGGCCTGGTTCAACAGCAACCTGGAAAGCCGCAACTACTACGTGCCCGGGGTCATCGCCCTGCTGGTGATGCTCATCACGCTGATGCTCACCAGCATGGCCATCGTCAGGGAGAAGGAGATCGGCACCATGGAGCAGATCATGGTCACCCCCATCACCCAGCTGGAGTTCATCCTCGGCAAGATGCTGCCCTTCGCCCTCATCGCCTTCGTGGATGTGACGCTCATCTCGCTGGTGGGGGTCTTCTGGTTCCACGTCCCGCTGCGGGGCAGCCTGCTGCTGCTCTTTCTCTCCACAGGCTGTTTCGTCACGACCACCCTGGGGATCGGGCTCTTTCTCTCCACAGTCAGCACCACCCAGCAGCAGGCCATGATGGGCACCTTCCTGTTCTTCCTCCCGGCTGTTCTGCTCTCGGGCTTCATGTTCCCCATCGCCAACATGCCCGAGCCCGTCCAGTGGGTCACCCTGCTCAACCCGCTGCGGCACTTTCTGGTGATCCTCCGGGGGGTCTTCCTCAAGGGGGTGGGGATCGCCGTCCTCTGGCCCCAGATCGCCGCGCTGGCTCTGCTGGGGACGTCTACGCTCGTTCTCGCCTCCCGGCGGTTCAGAAAGACCCTGTCCTGACAGAACCACACACGACAAAAATGGAAAGACAGCGAGGAGGTCCGATACAGCAATGACGCGACTCCCGCCCTACACCGTCCGCGAAGACGGCCGGGCCAAACGGCTGCGGGTCAAGCTGACCGCCAGGGAAGGCCTGGTGGTCGTCGTTCCCCGGGGCACCGACCGAAGCCGCATCCCCGGGATCCTGGAAGAACACGAAGAGACCATCCGGCAGGCCCTGGAGCAACAGCAGAACACCGTAGAGCAGGCCCGCCGGGAGGGGCTCCTGAAGCCGGAAACCGTGGAGCTGCCCTGCATCGGCGAGCGGTGGACGGTCCGCTACGACCACAGGCCTTCGGCGTACATCGAGCTGCGGCAGCGCAAGGGGCGGCTGGAGATCCAGGGACCCGACGAGAACGCGGTGATCCGTCGGCTGCTCCGGGACTGGCTCAAGGGGAAGGCCCGCCGCCACATCACCCCTCTGATGGAGGAGCAGGCCCACCGTTGCGGGCTCAGCTACAGCAGGCTCCAGTTCCGCATACAGAAAACCCGGTGGGGAAGCTGCTCCACCACCGGGACCATCAGTCTCAACGCCTGTCTGCTCTTTCTGGAACCCCACCTGGTCCGCCACGTGCTGATCCACGAACTCTGCCACAGCGTGCACATGAACCATTCCGACGCCTTCTGGGAGCTGGTGGGCCGGTTCGACCCCAACTGGCGGGAGTATCGGGGCGTCCTCAAGGAGAGCTTCCGCTCCGTACCGCTCTGGGTGGGCCACACCGGGGAGGAACCCTAGGCCTCCGGTCGCTCCACCCTGTATCGCTCTTCCATCTCCTTGATCTCCGCCATATCCATGAGATCGGCGAACTCCCCGAAGGAGACCAGATCGTCGGCGTAGGTCTCCTGGGGCGTCCCCTGCATGACGGCGGCGAAGGCCCGCTCCATGGCCCTGGTGGCGGCGAAGAGGCCGGTGAGGGCGTAGACGATGTAGGTGAAGCCGTAGTCGCGGGCCTCGGCGGGCGTCACGAAGGGGGTCCTGCCGCCTTCGATGAGATTGAGCATCAGCGGGACCTCGAAGCTGTTTCCCGCCAGCTCCATCTGCTCCCGGGTCTCCAGGGCCTCCACGAAGACCATGTCCACACCAAGCTCCTCGGCAGCCTTGCCCCGCCGGAGGGCCTCCTCCATGCCGCGGGGCGCCAGGGCGTCGGTGCGGTAGATGATCAGCACGTCGGGATCCAGAGCATCCCGCGCGTCCAGTGCCGCCTGGAGCTTGCTCCGCATCTCCGGCCAGGGGATCACATCCTTGCCCTCCAGGTGGCCGCAGCGTTTGGGCCACTTCTGGTCCTCCAGAAAGAGCCCCGCCGCACCGGCCCGGATGTACTCCTGGACGGTGCGGTAGGCGTTCAGGGCATTGCCGTAGCCCGTGTCGCCGTCACCGAAGACGGGAACCGAGACGGCCCGGGTGATGCTCTGCAGCTGGGCGCGCATCTCCGAAAAGTCGGTAAGCCCGATATCGGGCACGCCGAGCCGCGTGGCCGCCGTCCCGTACCCCGAGTGGTGGACCACGTCGAAGCCGGCCCGCTCGGCGCACTTGGCGCTCAGCGCGTCGTAGACGCCGGCGCCGACGATATAGGCTTTGTCCCGCAGCATGGCCCGCAAGGCGGTACCCGCCCTTGTCCCGCTCTCCCGTAGCATGTCACCTGCTCCTTCCTCTGTCCTGTCCCCGCACGCCGCAGGGACGGTCCTATTGCATGAGCATCGGCAGCCAGAGGCTCATCCGGGGGAAGAGGATCACCAGCGCCAGCATGAGCACCATGATCAGCATGAAGGGGAAGACCCCCTTGATGATCTCCTGCATCTGGATGTCCTTGCGCAGGCCGCCGATGACGTAGAGGTTTACCCCGACGGGGGGCGTGATGAGCGCCATCTCCATGTTGATCACCAGGATGATGGCGTACCAGATGGGGTCGATGTTCAGCGCGAAGAGAATCGGCGTCACCAGCGGCATGGTCAGCAGCACGATGGAGACCGTCTCCAGGATGCAGCCCAGGACGAACATCACCAGGCTCATGGCCAGGATAAAGCTGATCGGCGAGAGCCCCAGATCGATCACCATCCGGGTCAGCTGCTGCGGCAGCTCCAGGAAGGTCAGCACCCGGCCGAAGAGCAGCGCCCCGGCGATGATCATGGCGATCATACAGGAGGTGGTGATCGACTTCAGGCAGATCCGCGGCAGATCCCGGAAGAGCACCGTCCGGTAGACCACCATGGTGATGAAGAGGCTGTAGACCAGGCCGATGGCCGCCGCCTCGGTGGGTGTGAAGGCCCCGGAGTAGATCCCGCCGAGGATGATCACCGGCAGCATGATCCCCCAGAGATTCCTCCGGGTGACATCCAGCCGCTCCTTCCAGGGCACCCGGACCATGATCTCGGCCCCGCCCCGTTTGCTCTGGATCACGGCGTAGACGGTAAAGAGGCCGGTGAGCACCAGGCCCGGGACGATGCCGGCCATGAAGAGCTTGCCCACCGACTCCTCCGTCACGGCGCCGTAGAGGATCAGGGGGATGCTGGGCGGGATGAGGATCCCCAGCGTGGCCCCGGCGGCCAGCAGCCCCAGGGTGAAGGTGCGGTCGTAGCCCCGGCTGATCAGCGCCGGGAAAGCGATCATCCCGATGGTGGCCGCCGTGGCCGCACTGGAACCCGTGATAGCCGAAAAGAAGGCGCAGCTCAGCACCGTGGCGATGGCAAGACCGCCGGGGAGGTGGCGCACCCAGGCGTTCATCACCGTGAAGAGGTCGGCGCCCACCTTGCCCTCCAGCAGCACCTGGCTCATGGCGATAAAGAGCGGCACCGCCAGGAGGACGAAGCTGTCCAGCGAGGAATAGATGGTCTGCCCCACGATCTGGAAGGGCAGATCGAAGAGCTTGAGCAGCAGCGTGGACGTGGCCCCCAGCGAGAAGGCCACCGGCAGGCCGAAGAAGAGGAGCGTCAGCAGCAGCAGGACGATACCGATGAAGACCGTCATTCGATCGTCTCCCCCCCCTCATTCCAGCGGGCCTCCCCGCCGGGCAGAAAGGAATCGATCCAGAAGACCGCGTACTGCAGGGTGAGAAAGAGAAAGCCCACGCACATGGCGGCGTTGGGGATCCACAGGGGGAAGCCCAGCGGCGTCGGCGAGAGCTTGTGGTACTCCAAAGCGCTGAGGGTCATCTCGTAGCTCTGGAATACCACCACCAGGCAGAACACGAGCCCCACCAGGGCCATCACCCGGTAGAGACGGCGCGCCGCACTGACGGAAAGTCGGCTGACAAAGAGGTCGATCGCCACATGTTTGCCGGCCTGCAAGGTGTAGGCCAAACCGCAGAACATGGAAAACATGAACATGTAGGTCGCCGTCTCCACCGCCCAGAGCGTCGGCGCGTTGAAGCAATACCGGCAGACCACCTCGTAGAAAAGGATCAGGCCGAAAAGCAGAATGCTCATGCCGCTGATAAGGCCGAGAATATAGACACTGCGCTCCACCAGGGAACGGACACCATCCCACAGGCTTGCAAGCATCGCACGCGTCACCTCCCGGAAACGCTGTATCTGCCGGCTGCGGCGGGGCGCAGCGCATGTTCACGGGGACCATCCGGAGAGCGGCCACCGGGCTGAGCGCGTTCGCAGTCGGCAGGAATATGCGAGGGCCCGGCACTCAGTGTGTCTGAGTACCGGGCTGCGTCGGAACGGGGCAGACCAGGGGAACCCCTGGGACCCGCGCTTATTTCACGCTTTCGACGATCTCCAGCAGCCTCCTGCCGACCTCGCCCTTCTCTTCGGCGAAGGAATCGCGCACCGGGGCCGTGGCCTTCTCGAACAGCTGCAGTTCCGCATCGTCAAGGACATAGATCTCCATGCCCTTTTCGGCGAGCTCTTCCTGGGCCGCCGATTCGGCGCGGTAGATCTCCTCCACCAGCCAGTCGTTGGCATCCGCAGCCGCCTTGTTCAGCACCTCCCGCTGTCCTTCGGAGAGACTGTCCCACCACTCGAGATTGCCCTGGAGGACAAACTGGGCGATGGCGTAGTTGCAGACCGTCAGGTAGTCGGTCACCTCGTAGAGCTTGCGGGAGATCATCGCCGGCATTCCCGTGGTGGCGCCGTCGACGGTGCCGCGCTGCAGAGCCATATACATCTCGGCGGAGCTGATCACGGCGGGGGTGCCGCCCAGAGCCTTCACCGTATCGGCGGTGCCCTTGCTGAAGGTCCGGAACTTGAGCCCTTCGAAGTCGGCGGGTTCCTTCAGCGGCCGCACACTGTTGATAAACTGTACGAACCCGTAGTCGATCCAGCCGATGACCTTGGCGTTGCGTTTCATGAACTCCTTGTCGAGGATCTCGTTGGCGCCGGCGTCAAGGAAATCGTGGACGATCTCCAGATCGGTGAAGACAAAGGGCATCTCGAAGACATCGGCCGCAGGGATCATCCCTGACCATTTGTTCACCGGCAGTGCCGACATCTCCACAAGGCCTCCCTGGATGGCCTCGACGATCCCCGTGTCCTTGAAGAGCTGTCCCGAATGGAAGACCTTCACATTCATGTCGCCTTCGGAGTATTCCTCCACCTTCTCGGCAAAGAGCTCCATGGATTTGGAGATGTGGTGGGAGGGGGGAAGCTGATTGGACAGCCTGAAGGTCTCCGCCGATGCGGCGGTCACGCCAAACACACATACCACTGCGGCCACGCAAAGCAGCCCGACAAAACGTTTCATACACATACGCTCCTCTCGTCAAACCGACTCTCTACACCCTTATGACAGGCATATTCCGACACGCACTCCTCTTGACGCTTCTCCTCCGAAAAAACCACCTCTTTCCCAAAGCAGGGCCACATCACGGAAAAGTGATATCGAGATCTACCGAAAAAGCAGGTGTTTAGCGATCATTCTACGCATTTGCGCCGTGCTTCGCAAGTACGCGTTCTCGTTCACCAGATATCCTCCGCCGGCAGGACAAGGCATCTCTTCTCCGGGACACCTACCGCCTGCGCCGGGGGATGTGCTTGCGGAGCTCCTCGGCGGAGACCCGGGTCAGATCGGCCCGAGGCAGCCCGGCCAGCAGCTCCCAGCCGCGGTCCAGGGAAGCACCGATCTCCCGGTCCTCCTCGCGGTCCTGCCTGAGGAACCCCTTCTCGAAGGCATCGCCGAAACCCAGGTAGGCCCGGTCGTCGTCGTTAAGCTCGTCCTCGCCGACCACACCGGCCAGCGCCCGCACCTCCCGGACCCGGCTGTAGGAGGCGAAAAGCTGACTGGCCAGGCCGGGGTGATCCTCCCGTGTGTAGTCCCCGCCGATGCCGTCTTTCATCAACCTTGAGAGGCTGGTCAGGATATCCACAGCCGGGTAGAGCCCCTTATTGGCCAGCTCCCTGGAGAGAACGAGCTGCCCCTCGGTGATGAATCCCGTCAGATCGGGGATAGGGTGGGTGATGTCGTCGTTGGGCATGGAGAGGATGGGAAGCTGGGTCACGCTGCCGCCGCTTCCCTCCACCACGCCGGCCCGCTCGTAGAGCGAGGCCAGATCGCTGTAGAGATAGGAGGGATAGCCCTTCCGGCTGGGCACCTCGCCCCGGGCCACGCTCAGCTCCCGCAGGGCCTCGCAGTAGTTGGTCATGTCCGTCATGATCACCAGCACGTGCATCCCGCGATCGAAGGCCAGGTACTCCGCGGCGGCCAGGGCGAACCGCGGCGTGGCCAGCCGCTCGATAACGGGATCGTCGGCGAGGTTGAGGAACATCAGCACATTGGCGGCCCGTCCGCGGCGGGTGAGCTCCTCGGTGAAGAAAGCGGCGTCGTCGTGCTTGATCCCGATCCCCGCGAAGACCACCGCAAAGTTCTCCTCCCCCACCAGCCTGGACTGGGTGGCGATCTGCACGGCCAGGCTGTTGTGGGGCAATCCGTTGCCGGAGAAGATGGGGAGCTTCTGCCCGCGGATCAGGGTGGCCAGGACATCCAGCGCGGAGACCCCGGTGTGGATGAAATCCCGGGGATAGCGGCGGGCCATGGGGTTGATCGGCGCGCCGTTCACATCCCGCCGGAGGCCGCCGAGGACGGGGCCGCAACCGTCACGGGCCTCGCCGAGGCCGTTGAAGACGCGGCCCACCATGGAGGGCGCCAGGGCAGCCTCCAGCCCCCTTCCGGTGAAACGCACACTGGTTCCGCTGGGCACCAGGTCGCCGGTACCGGCGAAGACCTGCACCAGCGTCGCCGCCTCGTCGATCATGACCACCCTTCCCTTGCGGGGGTGCCCCGCGGGGTCGATCACCTCGACAATCTCGTCGTAGCCCACACCCTCGATGCCTCCCAGGAGGACAAAGGGACCGTTGATCCGTTCCACACCGATATGTTCCGTCCGCGCCATCAGGCCTCACCCCCAGCCGGGGCGAGCCGCTCCCGACCCACCTCGTCGAGCTTGCGCAGCAGCTCCTCCCGCTGCGCCGCGATCCGTTCTTCCTCCCCCGCCGGAATCCCCTTGATCCGGGTGATCCGGGCCACCTCGTCGAGGCCCCGGAGGAGCGAGAGGGGACAACCCCGGCGCAGCAGTTCCCGGGCCTTCTCGTGGAAGGCGACGATGGTATCCAGAATGAGAAAGCCCTTCCCGGGCGGACAGAAGGAGTCCGGACCGAAGGCCCCCTGCTGCAGGTAGCCGTCTTTCAGGAGGAAGGCGGTGAACGCCGTCAGCCGCTGCTCGTCGGGGAGCACGTCCTCCCCCACCAGCCGGATGATCTGCTGGATCCGGTCGTCCTCGGCGAGGAGCTCCCGGGCCTTCCCCCGCAGCTCCCCCCACCGGGGATCCACCTGGGTCAGGTACCACTCCTCCACCTCATCGGCGTATTCGCTGTAGGACTCCGTCCAGTTGATGGCGGGGAAATGCCGGGCGTGGGCCAGCCGCTTGTCCAGCCCCCAGAAGCAGCGGATATACCGCTTGGTGTGCCTGGTGACCGGCTCGGTGAAGTCGCCGCCCGGCGGGGAGACCGCGCCGATCACGGAGATACTCCCCTGGTCGCCCCCCGAGGTGACCACCCTGCCGGCCCGCTCGTAGAACGCGGCGAGCCTGGTGGGGAGATAGGCGGGGAATCCCTCCTCGGCGGGGATCTCCTCGAGCCTTCCGGAGATCTCCCGCAGGGCCTCGGCCCACCTGGACGTAGAGTCGGCCATCATCGCCACGTCGTACCCCATGTCCCGGTAGTACTCGGCGATGGTGATCCCCGTGTAGATGGAGGCCTCCCGTGCCGCCACCGGCATGTTGGAGGTGTTGGCGATCAAAACGGTCCGCTCCATCAGCGGCCGTCCTGTGCGGGGATCCTCCAGACCGGGGAACTCCTCCAGCACCTGGGTCATCTCGTTGCCCCGCTCGCCGCAGCCGATGTAGACGACGATCCTGGCGTCGCTCCACTTGGCCAGCTGGTGCTGGGTGACGGTCTTGCCCGTACCGAAACCCCCGGGGATCGCCGCCACGCCGCCCTTGGCCAGGGGGAAGAGTCCGTCGATCACCCGCTGGCCGGTGATCAGCGGTTCGTCGGGAAGCAGTCGCTCCCGGTAGGGACGGGCTGTACGGACCGGCCACCGCTGCACCAGCGGGATCTCCACCTCCCGCCCCCGGCCGTCGTTCACCCTGGCGGCCGCCTCCCCGGCCTGGTGTCGGCCGGCGGAGATCATGGCGGTGATCTCCCCCTCCACACCGGGAGGGACGGTCACCCGGTGGGTCACCATGGGCGACTCCTCGATCTCGGCCAGCACCGTTCCGGCGGTGGCGATCTCGCCGACCTGGGCCTTCGGGACCACCTCCCAGGCGGCGCCGAGATCGATCTGTGCGGCTCCGGATCCCCGGGAGATGAAGGTCCCCTCCCGCTCCATCAGCGCCCCCAGAGGACGGCCGATCCCGTCGATGATCGTCCCCACCAGACCGGGGCCGAGGGCCATGGAGAGGGGTTCCCCCCGGCCGGCGATCTCCTCGCCCAGGGTAAGGCCGCCGGTCTCCTCGTAGACCTGGACCAGCGCCTCGTCGCCGTCCATCCGGATGATCTCGCCGATCAGGGACAGGGAGCCCACCTCCACCATCTCCCGCATGGCAAAATCCCGCATCCCCGCCGCCCGGACCACCGGGCCGTTGACCGTCACGATCCGTCCCCGTCGGGTCATCGGACCACCTCCGCCCGTCACAGCAGCAACCGCTCCGCCAGGGTGTCGGCCATCTCCGAGGCCAGGATCCCCCAGTCCAGCCGGGAGCGCCACCGGCCGTCGCCGGATCGCAGCCACACCCCACCGGTGATCGGTGCCGGCGTGGGGTCGAAGGAGAGCTCCACATCCGGCGCAAGCCGTCGGAGCCTCTCCACGACGGCGCCCCCCAGTCCCTGGTCCCGCTCGGCAAGCTGGAGCACCACCGAGGAGACCGAAGGCATGGATTCGATCCCCTCCAGGGCGATCCCCGCCAGCACCGCCGGATAGTCCCGGCGGTCCCGGAGCCCTTCCAGCGCCGAGGCCAGGCGGTTCATGGCGTCGGCGAGCAGCCTGTTCTGGAGGCGCAGCCTCTCGCGTTCGGACTCCCGCTCCGCCGCCATGACCTCCCGTCGCCGGATCTCCCCGGCCCGCTTCCCGGCATCCCGACTGATGCCGGCGATGGTCTGTTCGAGCTGCTCCGTCTGCTCCGCCACCCACTGCCGGGCCTCCCGGCGGGCGTTCTGGAGGGCGGCGCCCTTCTCGGCCTCCGCCTTGGCGAAGATCAGTTCCCGTAGCCCCTCCACCTTCTTCGTCGCTTCCTCGGTCATCCCAGGTTCACCCCTATGGCCTCACGCAGATAGCGTGTCAGAAAGTCCTTGTCCCTGGTGCTGCCGTGCCGGTCGGGGATCTCCACCAGCAGGGGGAGTTCCCCGCGCTCCCGGAGCCTCCGGACAAGCCCGGGCACGGCGGCGGCCGCCTTCTCGGTCAGCACGAGGATACCCAGATCCCCCTGCCCCAGGGCCTCCCGGACGGCCCGCTCCGTCTCCTCCGCCCCGTGGGCGATCCGGCCCCTGACCCCGGCGAGCCGCAGAGCCACCAGGCTGTCGTGGTTGTCGCTGACCAGGAAGGCCCGCACGACGGATCACAGCCTGGCCAGGATCAGCAGCGAGATGATCACGCCGTAGATGGCGATCCCCTCGGCCAGCCCCAGGTAGATCAGGGTCATCCCCAGGGCCTCGGGCTTCTCGCCGATGACCCCCAGCGCCGCGGCGCCGACCACGGCCACGGCGATCCCGGCGCCGAGACAGGCCAGCCCCGTGGAGAGACTGGCCCCGAGAAAAGCCAGCCCCGAGGGGGACGCAGCCGCCGTCTCGCCGGCCAGGGAGGGCCCCGCCAGGAAGGGGAGAGCGGCGATCATCACCAGAGCGAGCAGCACCCCTCCGACCGCGCACCTCAGGATCCTGCGGGGACGTCCTGTCCTTCTGCCCCGCAGCAGAGCTCCCGCAACAATGAGCCCGCCGGCCGTCAACGCGGTGATCCACAGCATGAGTTCCATCGCTTCGCCATCATCTCCTTCGCTATCGTCATCCCCTGCCGCCGCCCCACCGCACCGGGGCAAAGGGCGTCCCGCCTCCACTGTAGAACTTGCTGAAGAGCTCATAGTACTCCAGCCGGAGGGCCTGGATGAAGACGATGAGCCCCTCCAGCGCCACGATCACCAGGTGGCCCGCAACCAGGATCACCCAGGCCAGGACCCCCCCGCCGGGGATCCCCTCCACCATGGTGCTGAGCATCAGCACCGCCACGCTGAGCCCCACATGATTGAGGGCAAAGGCCGCCAGTCTGACGAAGGAAACGGTGTTGCTCAGGAAGGAGAGCAGCCCGTGGAAGACATGGAAGAGATGGACCACCACCCCCTCGCCTTCCCCCTCCTGGCGGAAGAGACGCCGCGTCAGCGGACCCGAGAAGAGGATCGCCGACAGAAGCAGCGCCACCAGCAGAGCCGACAGGGCAGGGGGGAACGGTGCCCCCCGCCCCGAGAGCCCGGCCCAGGCCAGCACCACCGCCAGCCAGTAGAGCAGCAGCCCGGCCACCCCCCGGATATCGAAGAGCAGCCGTCCCCACTCCCCCCGCCGGTAGCGGAGGAGGATGTTCATCACCATCCCCGCGCTGATGACC
>JAIPGA010000051.1 GCA_021736445.1 Synergistales bacterium
CTCATGGCCGCCGTGGACACGATCACCCTCTCCGTGCTCGGCGAAGGCGGGCACGGCGCCATTCCGCACCGTACGCGGGACGCCATCGTCGCCGCAGCGGCGGTGGTCCAGAACCTCCAGACCATCGTGAGCCGCAGGATCTCCCCCTTCGACCAGGCGGTGGTCTCCCTGGGCACCATCCACGGCGGGCAGGCCAACAATGTCATCGCCGACCGGGTGGACCTCACCGGGACGGTGCGCACCTACGACGCCGCAACCCGCGCAGCCATGCCGGAGCTGCTGGAAGGCATCGTCACCCACACCTGCCAGGGCCTGGGCACCACCGGAGAGCTGGACTACCGCTTCGACCTCCCGCCGCTGGTCAACGACCCGCACTGCGCGGAGGTCGTCAAAGAGGTCGCATCCGATATGCTGGGAAGGGAAAACGTGGTGGAAGCACAGCCCAGCGGCGGGGGCGAGGACTTCGCCATCTATCTCGAGCATGTGCCGGGGGCGTTCTTCTTCCTCGGCGTCAGCCCTACGGAGGAGCCCTCGCCGGAGTGGCACAGTCCGCGGTTCGATGTGGACGAGTCCTGCCTGCAGGTTGGGGCCGCCGTTCTGGCCCGGACGGCACGGGACTACCTCCGGCGCCGCAGCTGACGCCGTTACGGGAGGAAGCTCCGCCGATCCCGGCAAGAGGAAGGCCTCAGGGGGCGGCGGTCGCGCCGCATGCGACCCCTTTGCTCTGTTCAAACAATCCTGTCTCTTGACACCCCGAGGGGAAACCTCTACTCTAGCAGCACGAAAATCCTGAGAAAATTCAGGATACCATACGATATGGAGAGGGAGGCGGAAACAGTGAAAGGAATCGTGCACAACACGGCGTTGCGGTTGGTGTTCATCGCGGTGATCGCGGTCTGTATTCTGGCCGGAGGGTCCGGCATCCCGGCCCAGGCTGCGGAGTATGAATGGAAGATGGCCATGCCCTGGCCGGTACCGGCCCAGGACTCGGTCCACGAGGCCTTTATCGAGCAGGTGGAGGAGGCAACGGACGGGAGGATCGAGATCACCTACTTCCCCGACGGCCAGCTCGGCACCCACGACGAGATCTTCCACTCCGTGCAGAGCGGCTCTATCGAGCTCGGCTACTTCGCCCCCTATGTCCATCTGGTGCCCGGCGGGATCCTCAACTGGATGCCCTGGGCCGTCATGAGCTGGGACGCCGCCAGGATGGCCTTCGACAAGGAGGATGGCATCCTCTGGGAGGTCATGCAGGAGGCCTACGGCGAGGTCGGCATGACCATGCTCTACCAGGCCTCCTACGGCCCCTACGGACTGGGCAACAACGTCAGACCCCTCAAGAGCCCGGCGGATCTGAAAAACCTCAAACTCCGCGTCTCCGGCTCCCTCGGGCCGGTCCGGATGCTCCAGCACATGGGCGAGGGAACGGGCATGACCCTGGAAACGGTGCCCTGGGCCGACCTCTACGACGCCCTGGCCAAGGGTGTGGTCGACGGCTGCTGGAGCATGTGGCCCTCGCTCATCGAGCTGCGCCATGCCGAGGTGCTGACCTACTACTCGGACCTCAACTTCCTCTGGGACATCAACAACATCGTGATCAACAGGGAACTCTGGGAAGAGCTCCCCGACGACCTGAAAGCCGCACTCGACGAGGCCGCAACGGAAGCACAGGCGGCGCTCTTCGACAAGATGCAGGGGGAGATCGACAAGTTCATCGAGGAGCTGAAGGCCCGGGAGGATTTCCATATCACCTTCCTCACCGACAAACAGCGCGAGGTCTTCCGTGAAGCCTCGGACATGGGGCCCGTCTGGGACGAGCTCTGCAAACCCTGGCTGGATGAGCACTACCCCGACCAGAACATGACCGAGAAGGTGCGGAAGGAACTCCGGCGGATCAACGAGAAGGCCATCGCCGAGAAGGCGGCCAACTAACGGGCAGCTTCCCCAGGGGACACACTGCCCAACCGAAAGGAGCGCAGACAAGGGGTCCGCACCGGGCTCGGGTGTCTGCGCTCGTTTTTCATATTCCCGATAGAGGTGGTTACGATGCGCGGGCTCTCTCAACTGCTGAACAGAGCGTTTGCGGTGCTCTCCAAAGTGGAGGACATCATCTGTTATACGGCAATACTGACTGTTACCTTTCTTGTCTTTTTCAAGGTCCTCAACCGGTATCTCTTCCGGTTTGAAATCATGTGGATCGGAGACTTCACGCTCTATCTGTTTATCTTCTATGTCTTCGCGGCGATCCTCTTCACGACCCGGGAGAACGGCCACACCTCCGTGGAGGTGGTGGCGCACATGATCTACAACAAGGCGCCCCAGCTCGAAAAACCCTACACCATCACGCTGCGGCTGGTCTCCATCCTGACGGCCTGTATCTTCACCATCCCGGTTTTCCACTTCGCCGCCAGGAGCATGAAGTACCCGCAGTACGGAACGCTCTGCCGGTGGTTCAACACCAGCTGGCTCATGCAGGCCATGTTCGTGATGATTGTGCTGGTGGTGGCCCACCTGCTCCGTTCGCTGATGGTCGATCTCTACGCCAGGCCCCGGCAGGCGGGCAACGGTGGGGAATAGGGAGGTATCGCCATGGAAATAGGAGTCTTCGCCGCACTGGTGTTGTTCATCACCACCCTCACCCTGGGGCTCCCGCTGGGCTGGGTCTTTCTGATCGGGACCATCTCGGGGATACTCGCCATGGGGGGATCGCTGGATTTCACGGCCACCACCTTCTACCACTCCATCGACAACTATGTGCTGATGGCCATCGCCTTTTTCATCTTCGCGGGCAGCCTGATCTCCTCCACCAGCCTGGCCGACCGGATCGTCCGGTTTTCCCACGCCCTGGTGGGCAAGGTGCGGGGCGGACTGGTTCTGGTGGGGATCGTGGCCACCGTCATCCTCAGTTCGCTCACCGGTTCCTCGCTGCCCACCATCTCGGCTCTGATCCCTCTGCTCGTCCCGCGGCTCGCCAAGCTGGGGTACAAAAAGAGCTACACCACGGCCGTCCTCTGTTCCTCCAGCTTCATGGGCTATCTGATCCCCCCCAGTGTCCCCGCGCTGATCTACTGTATGGTGGCCCAACAGTCCGTGGCGGCCCTCTTTCTGGCCACCGTGATCCCCGGACTGCTCCTGGCCCTGGGATACGCCATCCTCAACTACATCATCTGCCCCCGCTACATGCTCCCCGTGGCGGAGACGGAGGCGGGGGAGACACAGACATCCCGGCTCCGCGAGCTTGGACAGTCCACCTGGTCGGCCCTGCCCGCCCTGGGTGTCCCCATCGTCATTCTCGTGGGGATCTACGGCGGCATCTTCACGCCCAACGAGGCGGGCGCGGTGGCCGTGGTCTACTGCCTCTTCATCGGGCTCTTTATCTACCGGGACCTGAACCGGCGCTCCCTCACGGAGGCCCTCCACTCCTCGGTGCTGACCCAGGGGATGCTGGGGCTGCTCCTCGGGGCGGGGACGGTCTTCACCCGGTTTCTGATCCGTCAGGGGGCCGCCCAGGATTTCGCGAGCATGATGCTGGGCATGTTCGACGAAAAGGTGCTGGTGCTGCTCTCCGTCAATCTCTTTCTCCTCATCCTCGGCATGTTCATCGACGGGATCCCCATCCTCATCCTCGCGGTCCCCATGGTCCTTCCGCTGATGAAGGAACTGGACGTGAACCTCATCCACCTGGGGGCCATCGTGATCGTGAATGTCGGCCTGGGCGTGGTCACGCCGCCCTACGCCATCTCGATCTTTGTGGGACAGCGACTCTCGGGGGTGGGCTACGGGGAACTGGTGCGGCCCATGCTGCTCTTCCTTCTCATTGTCGGCATCCCCGTCCTTCTGCTCACCACCTATATCCCGGCGCTCTCCTGCTGGCTTCCCGAGTTTATCCTCGGCCCCCGGTTCGTGGGGCCCTGGTGACACCGGACACAGAGATTCAGGAAAGGAGCAGCATGCACAATGGAGCACAGCTTTGACGTTATTCTGAAAGGCGGCCGCATTCTCGACGGCACGGGGAATCCCTCCTACGTGGCCGATATCGGGATCCGCGACGGAGAGATCGCCCGGATCGGCCACATCCATGACGAAGCGGGCGAAACGACGGACCTCTGCGGACAGGTGGTGGCCCCGGGCTTCATCGACATCCACAACCACTGCGACCACACCATCCAGGCCTACCCCGACGCGGAGAACTACATCAGACAGGGGGTCACCACCCTCATCGGCGGCAACTGCGGCATCTCCATGATGCCCCTGACGGCCGATTCCGCCGCACCGGCCAGGCAGTACCTCTCGCCCTTCCTCGCACCGGGATGCGACTACGGCTGGGACTGGAGGAATGTCGGCGGCTTCGCGGAGAAGGTGGAAGCCCAGGGCATCACACCGAACCTGGGGTTTCTCGTCGGCCACGGGACA
The DNA here is from genome assembly GCA_021736445.1 of Synergistales bacterium. Taxonomy (NCBI): domain Bacteria; kingdom Thermotogati; phylum Synergistota; class Synergistia; order Synergistales; species Synergistales bacterium. The sequence goes on from JAIPGA010000051.1 coordinate 4,414, forward strand.
CTGCGGCTCGCCGTCAAGGGCTTCGCCGGCACGGCGCTGACCCCCGGGGAGATGGACACAATGAAGGCCCTCCTCGCCGAGGCCATGGAGGAGGGGGCCTTCGGCCTCTCGGCGGGACTGATCTACGCCCCCGGCAGCTACGCCGACACCGCCGAACTGAGCGGGATCGCATCTCTCCTCAAGGCATACGACGGCCTCTTCGCCGTGCATGTCAGAAACGAGAGCACCATGCTCAACGAATCCATCGAGGAGGCGGTCCGGGTGGCCGGGGAGAGCGGGGCCAACCTGGAGATCTCCCACCTCAAGGCGGGGGGACGGCCCAACTGGGGAAAGGTCCACGGGGCGCTGGCCATCCTGGAGGAGGCCCGTGAACAAGGCATCAACGCCACCTGCGACGCCTATCCCTACCCCGCCGGGATGACCACCATCACCGCCCTGCTCCCGCCAGGGGTGCTGGAAGGCGGTGTGGACAGGATGCTGGAACGCCTGGGCGACCGGGATTCCCGCCAGGCCATCACCAGAGAACTCCAGGGGACGGCGGGGTTCGAAAACTGGATCCGGAATCTGGGGTTCGAAAACATCACCATCGCGGGCTGCCCGCCGGCACCGCGGTACGAGGGGATGCGTCTCGCGGACATCCTGGCGGAACGCCCCGGCGATCCCTACGAGGCCTTTTTCGACTGGATGCTGGAGATCGGCGGCGACGCCACCATGGTGCTCTTCAGCCTCTACGAGGGCGACGTCGAAACCGTGCTGGCCCATCCGCTCTCCTGCGTCATCTCCGACGGCTGGATCACCTCGCCCCGGACCGGAGGAAGGCCCCACCCCCGCGGCTACGGCACCTACCCCCGCTTTCTGGGACGTTACGTGCGGGAGCGCCGTCTGCTGCGGCTGGAGGAGGCCGTCCGGAAGATCACCTCGCTGCCGGCGCGGATCATGGGGATCACCGACCGCGGCATGGTCCGGGAGGGCTACCGGGCGGATCTGGTGACCTTCGACCCCGCCGCCATCCGGGACACGGCGACCTTCGACGATCCCCACCGCTTCCCCGAGGGGATCGATCTGGTCATGGTCAACGGAACCGCCGCCGTCCGCCGCGGGGAACTGACGGGCGCACGTCCCGGACAGATCGTCCGGCGGCGGAACCGCCGATAGACCAAAGCATCCCTCCGTCAGAGGTCTCACCGGGACGCTCCGCCTTCCCGGAGAGACCTCTGACGTTTTCTGTAAACTGATTCTTAAAATAAAGGCAAATACCGCTCTGATCGCACAGCCACGGCCCCATTATGATTCCTTTTATTCAGCCAGGGTTGATGGCGCCACGGCATCTTTGTTGTATAATATCTAACTAAGCGGTGCACTGCAGGGATGTCTTCGCGCTTCCTGTTCAAAGAAGGAGCTCCTGCGATAGTCTTGATGCGTCCCAGTCCAGCGAAACGGCCCCCTCCTGTGGTCCGAACAGGTCAAGCGATCGGTGCAGCCGGGAAGGAGGGATCTGCCCCGGCCGGCGGGAGAGGACCGTTCGGATCCGCATCAGACAGCTCGCCGCCGTAACCAGCATGGCCCCACACCTGCCGTGTGAGAGAGAGGGAGAAAGGAGGACCCCATGTTCAGGAATCTCAAACTCGGCACAAAGCTCATTCTCGGGTTTTCCGCTGTTGCCGTGATCACGCTGATACTGGGTCTCGCCGGATACTTCGGTGCGGTGCAGAACCAGGAGGCGGTGACCGAAATCGGTGTGGTGCGGCTCCCCAGCGTGGAAAACCTCCTGATCATCGACCGGGAGGCCGAAGGCGTCAACGCCGTCCTGCAGGCACTGGCCAATCCCGCCTTGCCGCGGCAGGAACGCCAGGCCGCCTACGAGAAACTCCGGCAATCCAGAGAGATCTACCAGAAGGCCTGGGACACCTATGCGCCTCTGCCGCAGACGGAAAAGGAGGCCAAGGTGTGGGACCAGTTCGTCCCCGCCTGGGAACGCTGGGCCGAGGCCGACAACAGGTATCTGGAGCTGAACAGAGAGATCGACGAGATCGGCATCGACAACCCCACCAACCTCCTCTGGCGCCTGGAGACCTTCCGGGCCGACCACTACGCGCTGGAAAAGAAGGTCCTCCTGCTGATCAACCAGGGGCGGGAATTCTCCGGGGGAGAAGACGACACCGCCTGCCGGTTCGGCAAGTGGCTGACCACCTTCTCCACATCCAGCCGGGAACTCCAGGAGCTCATCGCCTATATGCGCACGCCCCACGCACGCTTCCACGAGGCCGTAAGGCTCATCAAGGAGGCCGTCGCCGCGGGGAGCACCAACAAGGCGATGCGTCTCTACACCAACGAGATGGATCCCGCCTCCGACCAGGTCTTTGAGTACTTCAACCAGCTGATCGGCCTCGCCGAAGAGGTGAAAGCCCTCCAGCAGGAGGCGCAAGCCCTGCTCTCCGGTGCCGTGACCACCAGGATGGAAGAGGCCCAGCGGCTTCTGGACCAGCTGGTGGAGATCAACGGCGAGATCGCCGCCCACGAGGTGGAGGGAGCCCGCTCCCAGGCCTCCTTCATGAAGACCTTCACCCTCGTCGCCGCCATTATCGGCGTCCTGCTGGCCATGGCGCTGGGCGTTTTGATCACCCGCTCCATCACCAAACCGATCCACAGGATCATCGGGGAGCTCAACGAGGGATCCGGACAGGTCACCGCCGCCTCCGGCCAGATCTCCTCGGCCAGTCAGTCCCTGGCCGAAGGGAGCAACGAACAGGCCGCCTCCATCGAGGAGACCTCCTCGTCGATAGAGGAGATGTCCTCCATGACCAAACAGAACGCCGACAACGCCAGAGAGGCGGACCGGCTGATGAAGGAATCCCGGAAGGTGGTCGGGCAGGCCAACGACTCCATGGGCAAGCTCACGTCCTCCATGGAGGAGATCACCAAGGCCAGCGAAGACACCTCCAAGATCGTCAAGACCATCGACGAGATCGCCTTCCAGACCAACATCCTGGCCCTGAATGCCGCCGTCGAGGCCGCCCGCGCCGGCGACGCCGGTTCCGGATTCGCCGTGGTGGCCGAGGAGGTGCGCAACCTCGCCCAGCGGGCCGCCGACGCCGCCCGGGACACCGCATCGCTGATCGACGGCACGGTGAAAAGGGTCCACGAGGGATCGGGGCTTGTCACCACCACCAACGAGGCCTTCGGGCAGGTGGCGGACAGCGCCACCAAGGTCGCCTCGCTGGTCGGCGAGATCGCCGGGGCATCCAAAGAACAGGCCCAGGGCATCTCCCAGATCAACAAGGCGGTGAGCGAACTGGACCAGGTGACCCAGCAGAACGCCTCCAACGCCGAGGAATCCGCCTCGGCCGCCGAAGAGCTGAACGCCCAGGCCGAGCAGCTGAAGCTCATGGTCAACGACCTGGTGGCCCTGGTGGGCAGCCGCGACACGGAGGAAGACAAGGCGGACAGAACAGGGCGGAAAAACACCCGGAACCAGACAGCCGCGGACGCCTCACCCCCCGACGGAGACGGGGAGGAAGAGGAGTAGACAGGCCGATGCGGCAACGCCCCCGGGAAAGGACCTCTCCCGGGGGCGTTTGTGTCGCCGCCGGATGCGGGGAAGCGCCGCGCTTCCGTGCCCTCTCCGACAGGCCCCTTCGGCCTGCCCGGGAACAGGGGGCATCGGGCTCCCCTCCGTCCCCGCCAAGCGCGGAGGGGGACGCAACCCGCACTGCATGACTGTCGCGCCCCTTGTGCCGATGAACCTCTCGTTCTTCTGCGGACCTGTCGCAACCTCCTGCAGATATCGGAAGAAGGGCCTTCATCTCTACGGAACGAAGCGGTAGGATAGAAGCGTGTATCTGAAACCCAAGCATGGCGAGATGGGGTGAGAAGGAAAATGAAAAACAACAATGGCGACAATGTCTACAATATCAACGACATGCGGGAGAACACCCCGACAGAGCCCGGCATGCCCCCAAGCTTCCAGGCTGATGAGTTGATCTTCGACGCCATGGAGGAACCCGACCGGCGCAGGCGGCTGCAGCTGATCTACCAGGCCCTGGCCATACATCCCGAATGCGTGGACGCCTACAATATGCTGGCCCGGGACGCCGCCCTGGATACCGTGGAAGAGCTGGTCTACTACAGGCAGGGTCTCATCGCCGGCGGGAAGGAGCTCGGCAAGGACTTCTTCAGGGAAAACGAGGGACACTTCTGGGGTCTGGTGGAGACCCGCCCCTACATGCGGGCCAAGCTGGGCTATGCCGAGACGCTCTGGCTCCTGGACAACAAGCAAGACGCGGTGGAGGAGTTCCGGCACATGCTCAAACTCTGTCCCGACGACAACCTGGGCATCCGGTACCTCCTGCTGCCCCGGCTCATCGAGCTGGATATGGACGACCAGGCGCAGGAGCTTTACCAGAGCTTCGACGACGGTACCGCCTGCTGGGCCTACAGCCGAATCCTGCTGGACTTCCGCAAAAGCGGGAGCGCCCCCGCCGAACACATCGACGAGGCCCTGGCCTCCAACGCCTATGTCCCGCCCTATATCGCCGGGAACAAGCGCCTCCCCAAGGAGATCCCCGACGAATACCAGCTGGGCAGCCCCGAGGAAGCGATCATCTACATCAGTGAATCCGGCGCGGCCTGGAAGGCCACACCGGGCGCCAGGGAGTGGCTCCGCAAGGAGCTGACCGCCCGCGGCCTCACGCCGACAGGCAGACAGCGCAAATCGTCGAAAAAGAAAGGCAAATAGAGACCTTTCCGTGTGGCCCGAAGGCGGTGCAGGCCGGGAAGGGAGAAGGGACAAGAACATGGAACAGAGGAGCCAAACGTTCCGGGAAGCGCTGCTCGCCATGGAAAGAGACCATGCACACATGCTTGCCGAAAGCGGCTTCGATACCTCAAACCCGCTGGAATTCATTGAAACCGTCATGGTCCCGGCGCTCGAGTCCATCGGTCAGGGCTGGGAGCAGGGGACGGTCTCACTCTCCCAGGTCTACATGAGCGGACGGATCTGCGAGACCATCATCGACAACCTCCTCCCTTCGGGTTCTGTTCCGGCGCGGCCGCATCCCCCTATGGCTCTGGCGGTCCTCGAAGACTTCCACATGCTGGGCAAGCGGCTCGTCGGTTCCGTGCTCAAGGCGAACCGCTTTGACCCCTTCGATTACGGGCAGATCCAAACCGAAGATCTGGTCAGCCGGGTACTCCGGGACCGCATCGAGATCCTTCTGCTCTCCACGCTCATGCTTCCCTCGGCACTGCAGGTCAAGGAGGTCCTGCGGCTTCTGACCGAGGAGGAATGGAAGGGCAGCGTCATCGTCGGCGGGGCACCCTTCCGCTTTGACGACCAGCTTTGGCGCGAGGTGGGCGCAGACGCCACGGCCCACCGGGCCTCCGATGTCCCGGGGATACTCAGCCGATTTGAAGGGGTTTCGTCATGAACAGAGAGACAATGACGCCCATGGAACGGGTGATGACAACCTTGCAGTTCAGGGAGCCCGACCGTGTCCCCCTGTTCCTGTCCCTGACCATGCATGGTGCGAAAGAGCTTGGTCTGAGCATAGAGGAATACTACGCCAAAGCGGAGCATGTGGTGGAAGGCCAGCTCCGCATGCAGGCCAAATACAGGCACGACTGCCTGATCCCCTTCTGCTATGCGGCCGCAGAGACAGAGGCCTGGGGCGGCACAACCATCTTCAGGGACGACGGCCCCCCAAACAGCGGGGCACCGGTGATCACGACCCCGGAGATGATCCCCGACCTGGAACCGCCCTGCGTCGAGGACTCCCCTTCGCTGCAGAGAATCCTGGACATCACAGGGGAGCTCCACAGGAGGTCCCGTGGCGAGATCCCCGTGCTCGGCGTGGTGATCTCCCCCTTCTCGCTGCCTGTCATGCAGATGGGCTTTGAAGCCTATCTTGTGCTGACCTACGAACATCCTCAACTCTTCCAGCAACTCATGAAGGTGAACGAGACCTTCTGCATCGCCTGGGCCAACGCCCAGCTGGCAGCCGGTGCAACCGCGATCATCTACTTTGACCCTGTCGCGTCGCCGTCGATCACCACCCGCCAGACATACCTGCAGACCGGCTACCAGGTAGCCAGGCGGACCCTCGCCGCCATCGAGGGGCCGACAGCCACACACCTGGCCTCCGGCAGCAGCCTGCCCATCGTCGGAGACCTCTGCGGCCTGGACACCCAGGTGGTCTGCCCGAGCGCCGACGAAGACCTTGGAGAGGTCAAAGCAACCGGTAGAGGGCGGCTCGCTGTGGTCGGCAACCTCAACGGCCTCGCCATGCGGCGCTGGACGGCCCGGCAGACAGAAGAGGAGGTCCGGCACGCCATCGAGAGAGGCGGACCCGGCGGAGGATTCGTCCTGTCGGACCACCACGGCGAGCTGCCCTTCCAGGTGCCCGATGAGGTGCTTTTTGGGATCTCCGAGGCTGTCCGGAGGTGGGGTTTCTATCCGCTGCAGACCAACCCAGGGACTGCGCAGGAACGATGAGCATGACGGCAGAGCCGGAGAGCCCCGAGATGATCATCCTGGTCTGCGAGCATTTCTTCGGTGAAGCGGAGGCCGCCCTCGCCAGACTGGAGCTGGATGACATACGCTGTATCCCTTTCCCGGCACGCTGCGGCAGGCCACCCCTCTCGCGGGAGGAGGTGGACCGCATCGTCGGCGAGTGCGGTCATCCCGCACAGATAGTCATCATCGGCAGCTGCTGCCTCGAGGGACTGGAACAATCCCTGCCGGCCGGGCACTCCTGCACCATTGTGCAATCAGCCACATGTTTCGAGATGATCGCCGGAAAGACCTTCGTCGAAAACCAGCTGCGGCAGGGAGGATTTCTCGCCACGCCGGGCTGGCTCGCCCACTGGCGGGAGTGGATCGACACAAATGGATTCGACCAGACAAGGGCCAGGGAGTTTTTCAAGGAGTCCATCAACGGCATCGTTCTTCTCGACACGGGGATCGACGGTGAGGCAAACCGGCACCTCTGGGATTTCGCCGCCTTCGTGGACCAACCAGCCATCACGATCGCCGAGGGAATCGACTTCTTCACCGTCTTTCTCCACCAGCGCATCCTCCTGGGACGGCAACAGATCTCCGAAGATCATCAGCGCCTGCAACGTCAGGAGCAGGCCGATTTCGCCATGGTGCTGGACCTTCTGAGCGACCTGCCCAAAGCAACCACGGAACAGGAAGCCTTTGATAAGACCGCCGCTGTATTCGCGATGCTCTTTGCGCCATCTCATATCCGCTACGTGGAGATCGAGAAGGAGAACGCACCGCAGGTCTGGCTGCTCGAAGGTGCTCAAACGGCCGAAGGGAGAGAAGCGGCCATCGAACGGGTGCGGCAGGTCACTCGAGCGGGCGCAACGAACAAAGAGGCCCATGGCTTCACACTGCGCCTTGCCGGCCGTGGAGAGGGCCTCCGCGGTCTGGATGTCCAGGGGGTCACCTTCCCACAATATATCGACCGGTACATCCAAATCGCCCAGCTTGTCGCCAACGTCTGCGGCATGGCTATCGACAATGCCCGGAGCTACGAACGCCTCATGGAAAACCAGGACCGGCTGCGGACACTGGCCACAACGGACAGCCTTACCGGAATCGCCAACCGGGGCCATTTTATGCAACAAACAGAACTGGAGATCCAGCGCGCCGGCCGGTACGGTTCGGCCTTCTCTCTTTTGAGCCTGGACGTGGACAATTTCAAACAGATCAACGACACCTATGGACACCCCACTGGAGACAGGGTCCTGCAAGAACTGGCCGCCCTATTCAAAAACAACCTCCGAGCAAACGACTACCTTGGACGGATCGGCGGGGAGGAATTCGCAGTCTGTGCCGTCGAGACCTCTCTGGACGGGGGCCGCGAGATTGCCGAGCGCATACGGAAGGATGTCGCCGGTCACGCCTTCGAGAGCTGTGCGGACAGAATAGGCTGCACTGTCAGCATCGGCGTGACCGCCTATCACGGAGGGGATGATACCCTGGCACAAATGCTGAAACGCGCCGACACAGCGCTCTATCAAGCCAAGGAGGAGGGGCGCAACCGGGTCGCCGTCAAGTGACGACGAGGGGCACCGCCTCGACGCAGATCCCGCAACGGGTGGGCGTTTCTTGCTCAACGGAAAGCCTGAGACATGGAAGGAGGGCGGTTCGGTCACTGTAGTGGTTTGTCCCGGTACAGAAGAAACTAGTCGACAGCGCCGGTAAAGAGACCGCCCTGACCGTCGCAGGAACAGGCGACGCTGTTCTTTCCGTTCTGCTTGGCGCGGTAGAGCATCCGGTCCGCCTCGTCGAGCAGTGCGGTGCAGCTGGGGGTGTGTTCGCCGTAGATGGCCACACCGAAGGAGGCGGAGACGGAGAGGCCGCCGCCGTCCCAGGGAATCCGGCGGGAAGCGATGGCACGCCGGAGCGTGTCTATCTTGGCGGCGTGGAGCTTCAGGGTTTCCCACCTGGACCGCCGGACACTCTCCAGAAGCACCACCAGGAATTCGTCTCCGCCGTAGCGGCCGAGGTAGTCCGTCTTCCGGACGCCCTTCCGGATGACCTCGACAACCTCCACAAGCAACCGGTCTCCCGCCAGATGCCCGCAGGTATCGTTGATCTCCTTGAGATGATCCACGTCGAGCATGGTGAGCGTAAAGGTGGTTCCGCTGCGTTTCGTCCGGTCTATCTCGTTGCGGAGGCGCTCCAGCATATACCGTCTGTTGAACACGCCAGTCAGCTCGTCGGTGCGGGAAAACTCCACGATCTGCTGCCGCTGTTCTTCAAGCTTCCGCTCCATCTCGGCCTTCTCGATGGCCTGTCGGACGGTTGCCTTCACCGCCGTCTTCCGCAGCCGTTCCTTCACCAGATAGTCGGCGGCACCCGATTTCATGCCCTCGATGATCACGGAGGGGTCCGTCTCGCCGGTGATCATGACCACCGGGATATGCGCCGTCGCAGCATCCGCTTTCAGTCGCCGCAATACCTCGATGCCCTTTTTCCCGGCAAGATGGTAGTCAATCATGATGCAGTCGGGGCGGTGGCGTTCGGTCAATGCGCCGACATCGCTGCTTCCATCGTCATAGAGCGCCCGGTACTCGGGACCGGCATAGCGGGCGAGTATCCTGAAGTCGTCATCATTGTCGTCGATGATCAGGATCGGTCGGCTCTCCATGGGCGCCACTCCTCTACGACAGCACGCTGCATCAAAACAAGAAACCGCAAAGTCATTATACCATTGCCGTTTCCCGCAGGACATTGCTCATCAGGGTCGCTTCGCCAGAAAGATCCAGAAGTCCTCGATGTCCAGGATCGCCTTGACGAACGCCGACGGTTCTATGGGTTTTTCCACGTAGCTGTTGGCCTCCAGGGCGTAGGCCCGCTCCACATCCTCCTGCCGGCTTGAGGCCGTCAGGACCACCACGGGGATCTTCTTGATCTCCGGCAGCCTCAGACGCATCCGGAGGAAGTCAAAACCGTTCATGATCTCCATGTTCAGGTCAAGCAGGATCAGCTGCACCCGGGATGGTTCCCTTTTGTGCAGATAGTCCAGCGCCTCCTTCCCGTTGGAGACATAGTCGAAGCTGTTGCCGATCTTGCCTTTCCTGAAGGCCCTTTTGATCATCAGGATATCGTCGTCGTTGTCTTCGACGACAAGGACGGATTTCGCTTCCATCTGTCACGTCTCCTCCGACTGGTGCAGATCCTTGCTGATGGTAAAGGCCATCGTCGTTCCCTCTCCAGGCACACTGGCCTCCACCCAGGCCGACCCCTGATGCTGTTCCGCCACCGAGGCGACGATGGCGAGCCCCGCGCCGCTGCCCTCGATGCCTCTGTTCTGGTGGCCCTTGCGGAAGAGCTCGAAGACCCGCTCCCACTGGTCTTTCTCGATCCCTCTCCCATTGTCCCGCAGGGTGAACAGATGGTGTTCCGGCAGCTCGCGGTAGCCCACCTCCACCACGGTGTGCTCCTTGTCGCCGTACTTGAGGGCGTTCCCGACGAGGTTCCGGAAGACCATCTCCAGCCACACAGGCTGGCAGACCACCTCCGGCAGCTCCGGATACCGGAGGGTCGCGCCCTGATCCTCCAGCTTCGGGGCCAGATTCGCTTCCGCTTCCCGCACCAGATCCGTCACGGACACCCGCCTGAAGGCTACATCGTACCGACCCACCCGGGAAAGCAGCAGCAGATCGTCGATCATCCGGGCCATCCTGTCGGAGGCCCTGATAATCCGGGCGAAATAGTCGGCGGCCTCCTCGTCGAAGTGCTCCGCGTAGTCCTCGCGGATGAATTCGCTGAAGGTACGGATGCTGCGGATCGGCTCCTTCAGGTCATGGCTGATGGTGTAGGAGTAGTTCTCGAGCTTTCTGTTGATGAGGCGCAGCTCCTCGTTGCTCCGCTCGATCTCCGCTTCGGCCCGTCTGCGGGCGGTGATATCCACGGAGGATGCCATCAGGGCGATGGGGCGGCCGCTGTTATCGCGCACCAGCGCGGCGGAGAACTGTACGTCGAAAAAGGTGCCGTCGGCCTTCCGGGCCCGCTCCTCCCGCTGCACGGCCTCCTCTGTCCAGATGGTGTCCCGGAGCTCCTCCAGATAGCCGTCGATCTCCCAGAACTCCCCGATCTCTCTCCCCAGGACCTCCTCCTCCGAGCGATAGCCCCATGTGGCGAGAAAGGCGGGGTTCACGTAGGTCAGCCGGCCTTCCAGATCGGCCATCACAAGGGGGCTGACCGCCGATGCCACCAGGAAGGACAGCCGGTGCAGCTCCTCCTCCCTGGTGCAGAGCGAGGAGATCATATTCTGCAGGCACAGCCCCAGCGCCCTGGTTTCGCTGGTTCCCCGGACCGGCAGCGACGCCGCCTCGATCCCCTCCGATTCGATCCTGCGGGCGCTGTCGGCCAGCTCGGCAAGGGGACGGGAGATCCCCCGGGCCAGCCACAGCGCAAGCAGCACCGCCACCACCAGAAAGCCCGCTGTGATCCAGAGGATCTTGGTGCCCAGCGCGACAGCGGGGGCCACCAGCTCGCTTCTGTAGACGGCGGCACCGATGTACCAGCCAAGAGGCTCGAAGAAACGGACGAAGGATATCTTGCGGGTGACACCGTTACCGCCCTGCGGTTTCGGACCGAGGTACTCGTGCCTCCCGCCGGGCTCCTCGGCGGCCTCTATCAGCGCCGACAGGATCTCCTGTTTCTTCCGGCTGTCGGCAAAAACGGCGCCGTTCCCGTCGGCGATCTCGGGATGCATCAGGATCTCGCCATCATCCGTAAAGACAAAGAGGTAGCCCGATCTCCCCAGTTCGATCTCCGAGAGGCTCGTAAACATGGTCTCGCTGATGTGGTCCAGGTGGGTCACGCACTCGTCCTCGATGTCGTCCACGTACAGTCCCGTCCCCACCACCCACCCCCAGGGCTCGAAGAGCTGCACACAGGAGAGCTTGGGCTCTATCTCCGTCAACCCCTCCGGTGTCGGCTTGGGCCACCGGTAGGTCACAAAGGCCTTGCCGTCCTCGGACTCCCGGCAGGCCTCCACAAAGTGGGCTGTCAGGTTGCTCCCGTCCCCGAGGGCCTTGTACATCAGCGGATGTGTGCAGGGCTTCCACTCCAGTTCGGGCATCGCCGCATGCATGAGCATCATGGGGATGGGCAGCCTGTCGTTCTGCACCCAGAAATAGCCCGCCCCGTCGGCGTAGCGCATCCCCCGCAGGGTCTCCATGGCCGAGTGCCTGGCCGCCTCCCGGGTGATCACCCCGCTGCGGGCGCGCCTGTAGCTGCTTTCCACAGCCGCCATGGCCAGCTGCAGGGTGTCCTCCAGGGCCGACCGGCGCTCCCGGAGGAGGGCCTCGCCGTGGTAGCGGTACTCCTCGTAGCCATTCTCCACGGTGAGCATGGCCAGATCGAGCACCTCGTGCACATGTTTGGTCTCCATGTCCGTGACACTGCGCTCCACATCGTGCTGGGCCAGGAGCCCCACGGCCGCGAAGACCGCGAGGATCAACACGATGAAGGCCAGTGCTATCCTGCCCCGCAATGAACGCATCGGAGAAAGCGTACCCTCCAGAATATTCGCAATAAGATATGAAATATAATAAAAGAACTGAGCATAGTATCATTTCACCGGATAAATTCAGTATAGCGGAACGGGGAGTGGCGTCAAGCGCCAGCCTCGCGCCGCATGCCCTCTTCGGCGAGCCAGGGAACGGGCGCCCCGACAACGCCGGCAGGCCCGGCGTATTGCCGGGCACAAACAACCGGAGCCGCCGCCAGAGCGAGGCCACGGAGAACGCCCCTGTCCGGGCACTCCCGGAACAGCGCCGTACTACCTTCCGAATCCCATGGCGACGGCCCCGGCGGGACAGGCCCGGGCGCACTCGCCGCAGAGGATTCTTTTCATGGGATAGCCAAGAGGGGCACGCCGCTCCGCCCGCTTCCTCATGGATACGCCTGCCAACCGGAGGCCTCCGTTGGACTGGCGCCCCTCCAAAAGGCCAGGGAGCAGGATCTCGGCACCTGGCTCCCC
>JAIPGA010000052.1 GCA_021736445.1 Synergistales bacterium
GAACCGCCGAGGCTGCAGCCGCTTTCCCCGCTGCCGGAAGGCGTCGGCTCTGCGGCGGTGTAGGTGACGATGGCCAGGTCGGTCTCCACGCTGCCGTCTGACGCGCCGTCGCGGTCGTAGGCGCCGCCGTCTTTCACCTGCACGTGCAGGCCGCTGTCGCCCTCGGTGACGTCCAGGTCATCGCCGCTGTGGCCCGGGTCGAAGCGATCCCAGTCATCGGTGGAGGCGTTTCTGACCAGCAGGGCCTTCTTCTGGTCGGCCTGGGCGGCCAGATTGTTTCCGTCCCCGATGGTGAAGCCGGCCTTGCCGCCGGGTCTGTCGATCTCGGCCTCCATGCGGGTGGCCTCGATCTTGTCGATACTGGATGCGTCGCCGCCATCCAGCAATCCCTGGGCGCTTTCCTGGATGGCCGGTTGCTCGTCGTCGCTCACGGGCGTGATGTCCACGCTGACGGTGCCTTCGTCGGGGGTAACGTCACCGCTGTCCACGGGTTCGGGCTGCGGCACGGGGCCGGGCGTGGGCGTGGCGGTGGGCACCGCTGTCGGCGCAACAGTGGGGGCGGGGGTCGCCGTGGGCTGCGGCAGAGGCGTGGCGGTGGGCTCCGCCGGTGTCGGCGTGGGCGCCGCTCCCTGATAGGTGAGCAGGGCCAGGTCGGTGGCCACCTTGCCGACCGTCCCGTCGCTGTCGTAGTCGCAGCCGTCTGTGACGGCGACGGTCAGTCCGTCTCCTGCGTCGGCCACCTGGAAGGCACCGCCGGTGACGCCGGGCATGAAGAGATCCCAGCCGCCGGTCTCACTGTTGAAGGCCAGCAGGGCCTCCCTGGTGACGGTGGCCGCCTTTCCGTCGGCGCCGCCGATGGTGTATACGGCGGTGGGGTTGCCCTGCTCGAGCTGGGCCGCAACCCGCGCACCGCGGAGGGCCTCCACGCCGAGTACGGTTCCCCGGCGGAACAGCCTCTGGACGCGGTCCTCGGCGGCCCTCTGCCGCTGAAAGGCGAGACCCGTCACATCCATGCTCGCCACACCGTCGCCCGGGGCGACGTCGCCGCTTGCGACCGAGGCGGGCCAGGGCTGGGCGACATAGCTGCCGGTGGCGTCGTCTTCCTCCTTGCTGTAGTCGTTGATCTTCATGGTGACGCTGTGCTTCCCGGGCACCTCGGGGAAGTAGCGCACCGATTCGCTGCGCCTGCCGCCCGGGGGGATCCCGGGGATGTGCTCCTCGGCGACGACGGTGCGCGTCCCGCCGGGAGCCCGGTCGTAGAAGGTGAGGTAGACATCGGTGGCATGCCCGGCTCCGTTGTTCTCGATATCCGCCTCGATGGTGGCGGCCCGGCCGAGGAAGGGGTGATCCGGCGAGACCTCCAGCTCGCCATCCAGCTCCCGGAGCCCCCCGGCGGCGGCATCCTTCCGGGCCGTCGCCTCCCCGGAACCGTAGCGTTCGTGGATATACACCTCGTACCAGCCGTAGTTGTCGCTGTAGGTCTCTCCGTTGTCGTGGTGGGGCAGCTCATCGGCAATGGTGTTCTCGGGATCCACCTGCACGTTGATGTAGTACCGCCCGGAATCGAGACCGGAGACATCCCAGGTGGCCTCCACCCAGCCCCAGTTGGGCTCGGTGCCGTTGCCCCAGCAGTTGAGGGTCACCGTTTCCGTCCCGATTTCGGTCATGTTGTCGCTGGAGGGCGACGTCGAATAGGCGATCTCCACCGGTATCTCCACGTTACCCTCCTGGAGGGAGAGGTTGTAGATCCGGCACTTCACCCGCACCCTGGACACCACCGCCCTGGGGATGGTGGCGTCGAGCTGCTTGTCGCTGTCCGCATCGAAGAAGAAGACACCCCGCATCCGGCTCCCGGCGGGGGCGTCGCCACTGTTCGTCCAGGCGTAGTGGTTGGGCCCCTCCCGGACGTGGCCGACCTTCCGCCACCGGAAGGGAAGACCCAGCGCGGGGTTGGGATTGCCGCCGTAGCGATCGGTCCACCAGGTGTCGTTTTCCACCGAGCTGTCGTCCACAAGATAGGTGGTGGCCAGCACGCCGATGTCGGTGCTGTACACCCGCGGCTTGATCCCGTAGCCCATCAGCTCTGTATTGTTGAAATTGGGGATCTCCACCGAAAAGCCGTTGGTCTTCGTGATGCTGTTGGTGCTCCCGGCACTGTGCTCGGAGCACTTGTCGTGGGTGAACTGCTCTTTCACGCTCGCCCCGCCGCTGAAGATATCGGCGATGCCGCCCATGCTGACGGACATATCTTTCTGGGAGGAGTTCCTGACAATCGTCTTGGTCTCGTCACTCTCGGCGACATTGTCCTTCCATGTCACCGTTTCGGTCTGCTTGAGGCTGATCCCCATATCGTTTTCGTTGGTCAGCTGCTCGGCGCCATCGGTCGAGAAGCCAAAGACCTGCTCGTTCCAGGGGTAGGTCAGCAGATTGCCGGGGACGTGGACGGGCTGGTACCACTCGGCCTTTCGCCCGGAATTGGTGGTATGCTCCACCGGTTTGGGCACCACCACCTGGTAGTAGACGGTGCCGTCGGTCCCGGTCTCCCCGATGAGAGGATAGCGCCAGATCTCGGTCTGCCGCCTGCGGTAGCAGAGACCGTCGCCGCCCTCGGTGGCCATGCCGAAGCTGGTGCTCTCCTCTTCGTAGCGGGATTTGTGCTTGCTGGAGATATGGGTCCTCACATGGCTGAAGGTGTCCTTCATCGATGTCGAGGCGTTGAAGACGCCCAGATCGAGTCCGGCATGTACCGACGCCTGGGTGGTCTTTCCGAAGGTGGTGGAGACCCGCTGTCCGGTGGTAACGATATCCTTCTGTTTGCCGCTGTCTTTGAACGTTGTGTTGTAGCTGTGCCACCGCGTGAGATTGCATCGCCCGGTCGTGCCGTCGAAGCACTCGACGTAGTCCAGATGCTTGGGCGGCTCCTGGACGATGACCTGGGGCGTGATGTGCTTGTCGGCGGTGATCCTGACGGGGGTGCCGAGGTAGATGCCGTCCTTGCCGAAATCACCGGGGACAAGCTGGGCCATGGTCCCGGGAAGGGAGCCTGCCGAGGTATCGGCGATCTTGCTCAGCCCGTCGATGGAACCGTCACTCCCGATGGTGGGCTGCAGGAGCGTGAGGGTCGCAGAGGAAGCGTCTCCCTTGAGGTAATGGGCGGCGATCTGTCTGACTGGTCCTTCGGGATCGTAGGGCGAGAAGGCCACGCCAAAGGCCCCTGCTGTCAGGGCGGCGTAGTTCTCGTCCTCCAGGTACATCGCCTCCTCGGGCCCTATATCGTAGTGGGCGTACTCCTGAAGGCTGCCGTCCCGGACACCGAAGACCTTGAGCCGCAAATAGTTGGCATCGCCTGTCTCCCGGGTGGTGTACAGGCAGCACTCGTCCCTGCCGTCCCCGTTGAGGTCGGCCACGGCGAGCGCGTCGCGCAGCCAGTCGGTGTATTCGCCCCAATCCTTGCCAATCTCCACATAGCCGCCGGCCCAGACCCGGTGGGTGATATCCCAGGCGATCTCTCCGTTGCTCCCCACGGAGAGATCCAGGATCTGGAGCCTGGTCTTGCAGTAGTTGTCGCCACGGCTGTGGGCGACGAAGAGCTCGTCGCTCCCGTCGCGGTCGCTGTCGCCGCCGGCAACGGCGATCGTATCGTACTTCCTGCTCCAGTCGGCCACATAGTGGCTGTCTGTGCAGGGGGTGACGGTCAGATCCTCTGCCACCCTGAAGGCCCGCAGTCGCATCGTTCCGTCGTTGTCCAGGGTGGCGGTCACCAGCTCCTTCCGGCCGTCGCCGTTGAAGTCCAGTGCGGCCAGATCGGCGTAGGGGTAGTCGCCGTCCAGTTCGACGATGCCATCCCTGACCTT
This sequence comes from Synergistales bacterium, assembly GCA_021736445.1. Taxonomy (NCBI): domain Bacteria; kingdom Thermotogati; phylum Synergistota; class Synergistia; order Synergistales; species Synergistales bacterium. Next base: position 3,855 of record JAIPGA010000052.1, read on the forward strand.
CTGCGACGAGCTCGCGCCGTCGGCCGTGACGAGAGCACATTCGCCCTTGCTGGGGAAGACCGCCGCGTAGTCGGAGGTATCGTCGCCGGTCCAGTCGGCGGCGAGGATGTCGTAGGCATGGGAGTGGAAGCCTTCGGCCCCCGGGTCGGTGCCCGGTGAAGTGCCGACGGTGTAGGTGCGCTTCTCCGAAAAGCGGGTGGAGCCCCGGACATCCGCGCTGTAGAGCTTGAGCTGGAAGTTGTCGGTATCCAGGGGATACCCAGCCACGCACACCATCGACTGATGATCCCCGGTCATGCCGTAGGTGACGGCGGCGGTTTTGTTGATATACATCCCACCGAGCTCTTCGTCACTCCAGGGCATAGCGAGTGTTGCGCTGCCCACATCCGGTGAAATGTAGCCGAACTCATTGGCACCGGTATCTCCCGTACTCATGACGAGCAGGTCGAGGTTCTCCTGGACGGTGTGGTCCCGTGACAGGGGGTCGCCGGCAATGGCGGCCGGCGCCGGCTGGGCGAAGACCACCAGGCCGAGCAGCGCGACCGCCACCGCCATCATCATCATCGCCATCCGTGCCCGTTTCCCCTTGCTGTCGTGCATCGAGAGCCCTCCTTGTGTGAACCTGTGTTTCCGATCATTTGGATGGGTCTCTGTGTACCATATGTACACGTATATTGTCAAATAATTTTCCCTTTTTTGATATTTTGCTCAAGCAAATGATGTTCTCCCCGGAGAGGTTCCGCAACCATTGCTAAAGATGACCGGGGATCAGCATCCGGCCCAAGCCGGGATCCCTCGGAGCAGCAAAGGCAGACAGGGAGAAGCCCGACCGGGAAACACCTGCAGGGGCCGTCGCGGACCGGACAGAGGATAGAACCGTTACGGGAGGAAGGAACCCGCACAAGGCGGGAACCACGGGGTGGAAGATCGGACCGGGAATGCCCGGCGAAAGCCTTCGGGATCATGCACAGGCTTCCAATGGCTTGACCGGGGAACGCAGCAACGCCGATCAGGTTCGGGGGAGGTCCCGCTCTATCTCGGCACGGACCAGGTGGAACTGGTGCTTGAGCTGTCCCAGGCGATCACCTGCGGAACCGAGGTCACCGGCCTTTCCGTCCTGTTCCAGCTCGGAGGCGATGCGCCGGACATACTCGGCGCCGACAGCGGAGGCAGCCCCTTTCAGGGAATGGGCGTTCTCGTGGATACCTGCGGGATCCCCCGCCTCCAGGGAGACCTCGATGGCCTCGAGACGATTTGGAGCATCCTCCACAAAGGAGTATGCAATCTCCCGTACCATCTCGACGTCGCCCATCATCTCCTCCATCAGCTTGGCGCGGCCCCAGAGGGATTCCGTCGGCGCTTCGGTCTCGGTGGGCGCGGCAGCGGAGGCTGCCTCCTCCGGAGGGTCGCTCCCGCCGGGGAGCCATTGGTCCAGCATCGCCGCTACCGCCCCGGAGGTGATGGGCTTGGCGATGTAGTCGTTCATCCCCGCCTCCAGGCAGCGTTTCCTGTCTCCCTGCATGGCGTAGGCGGTCATCGCGATCACGGGGATATCGCCGCCCGGGGAGAGGCGGCGGATCCGCCGGGTGGTCTCCAATCCGTCCATACCGGGCATCTGTACATCCATCAAAACGATGTCGTAGGGAAGAGAAGCCAGGGCCTCCAGGGCTTCGGTGCCGCTTCCTACGGCGTCGGCCGACTGGCCGAGCTTCCGCAGCATACCCAGCGCCACCTGCTGGTTGGTGCTGTTGTCTTCAGCCACCAACACCCGCCCCTTCCGTTCCCGGAGACGGTTACGGAGAGTCCCGGCACCGGACCCGGCGGAACCCGGCTCCCTTCTCCCGGGGCTTCCCACGCCCACAGCCGCCGTCAACTGATCCCGGAGAACACGACATCGCACGGGTTTGGCGAGGACCGCCTCCGCTCCCGGCGGAGTGACCCGATTCGGTTCGCCGCTGCCGCCAAGGCCGGTCATGAAAAGCAGTCGCGGTCCGTCGTCACCCCGCCACCGTTCCCAATCCATTCCCGGCATCTGCATATCCACCAAGGCGACACGGAAGGGGTCTGCCTCCCTTCGGCCGTCCTCCAGTGCCTGCGCCGCTTCGTTTCCGTCACCGGCCTCGGCAACACGCAGACCCCAGGCGACGGCCTGCTCCCGAAGAACCGCCCGGTTGGCGGCGTTGTCGTCGACGATCAGCAGACGCAGTCCCTGCAGCGTTCCCGGAGGAGCTGGATGCGCAACGTCCTCCTCTTTGGCCAGGCGGAGGGTGGCCCAGAACGTCGACCCCTCGCCGGGGGTGCTTTCGGCACCGATATCGCCACCCATCATCTCCGCAAGACGCTTGCAGATGGCCAGTCCCAGCCCCGAGCCCTCGCTTTTCCTCGTCGTCGAGGAGTCCGCCTGGGTGAACTCCTCGAAAAGGTGTTCCTGCTGCTCCTCGGGGATACCCACTCCGGTGTCGCGGACCTGGCAGTAGAGCAGGCACTCTTCCCGCGTCTCCCGCAGGGCCGAGAGCGAGACCTCCACCTCGCCGACGTCGGTAAACTTGACGGCATTGCCCAGGAGGTTGGTCAGGATCTGCCGAAGCCGCCCCGGATCGCCCCGCAGAGAGGTCGGGGTGCCCGGACGCACCGCGCTGATCAGTTCCAGTCCCTTCTTCTGGGCCTTCAGCGCCAGGGACATGACGCAATCATCCAGGATGTCCTGCAGATCAAAGGGCACCAGCTCAAGATCCAGCTTGCCCGCTTCAATCTTGGAAAAATCCAGGATATCATTGATAAGATGCAGCAGCGACTCGCCGCTGGCCCGCACGATCCCGGCGTAACGCCGCTGTTCGTCTGTAAGCTCCGTGTCCAGCAGCAATCCCGTCATACCGATGACGCCGTTCATGGGGGTGCGGATCTCGTGGCTCATGGTAGCCAGGAAGTCGCTTTTCGCCCTGTTGGCGGCATGTGCCCGTTCCCGGCTCTCCCGGAGGGAGGCCTCCAGCTCCTTCCGTTCGGTGATATCGTGCATGGCGACAACCGCACCGATGATCCTCCCCCGCTCATCGGTAAGGGCCCGGCCGTTACAGACCAGCGAGCGCGCCTCTCCGTCCCGGGGAGCCACCACGATCTCGCGGTTGTGCACCTGCTCTCCCTGCAGGGCCCTGTAGAGAGGGATCTCCTCTGTAGACAGCAACCGGACACCGTCTTCGTCGCACAGGTCGAAGTGGTCGGCCCACGCCTCCGGCGGGATGGGCTCCTCCCGGACACGGTGCAGACGTCGGGCCGCCTCGTTGAACCGGACGATCCGGCCCTCGCCGTCGCAGATGATCAGCGCCTCTTCGATGCTGTCGAAGACCCCGGAGAGAAAGGTCCGTTCGTTCCGCAGCGCCTCCTCGGCTTTCTTTCGATCGGCGATGTCGCGATAGAGTTCCAGCGCCCGTCTCAGGGTCTCCGCCAAAACGAACCCCCCGGCGCTCTCTGGCACATAGCCGTAGTGAGGAATCCGGCGGGCCCTTTCCAGAGCCGCAGGTTCCGTGTGGGCGGTAAAAAAAACCACAGGGAGCTCCCTCTCGCCGAGAAGAGCCTCCGCCGCTTCCACCCCATCCGGATCACCGCCCAGGTGGATCAGCACAATGTCTATGGTCTGCGCCCGCACCGTTTCCACCGCCCGGTCGGTACGGGCGGCGGTGATCACATCGAATCCCTGCTCCCGGAGCAACCCGACCGCATCCACCGTCACGGCAGGTTCAACGTTCAAATACAACACCCGTTTCCCTTCGACCATGAGGGCCTCCTCCGTTCTCACCGCTATGCGAGCGCAATGTGATAGGAATGCTTTCTAGCAGAAAAGTATTTTTTATCATAAAGGATCGTCTGCGGCAAAGCAATAGGAGGGGAATGGACTTTTCATTCTACCGTCGCCGGGAAGGCGAGTTCGGGAGAGGAGCTCCCTCAGAAGCCCGTCTATGGTCTATGGTCTTTGACCTTTAACGCACTCCGTTATAGAATGCAGTCATGATCAAATCCTGTGCGGATCGGGAGACACGAAGGCTCTTTGAGCGTCAGGGATCACGCAGGCTTCCTGAGGACATTCAGAGGATTGCGCTGCGGAAACTGCGGATGATCAATAACGCCACCGACAGAAAGGACCTGCGTGTCCCACCCGGGAATCGGCTTGAAAGGCTTTCGGGGAACCGCGCAGGAATGCAAAGCATACGCATCAACAATCAGTGGCGGATTTGCTTTCGCTGGGAGAATGGACATGCCTTCGACGTAGAAATCTGCGATTACCACTAAGATAAAGGAAGTGAAAGCCATGACCGAAGACAGGCTGGCTCCGGTCCACCCGGGGGAGGTGCTGCTTGAGGAATTCCTCAAGCCCATGAAGCTCAGCCAGAACAGGCTGGCCTTACAGATCGGCGTTCCTCCCAGGCGCATCAACGAGATTGTCCTCGGGAAACGCCGGATAACGGCGGAGACAGCACTCAGGCTGGCCCGGCACTTCGGCACCTCTCCGCAGTTCTGGCTTGGCCTCCAGGCCGACTACGACCTGGACATCGCCTCGGACAAGCTGGGAGACAGGTTGGAGCGGGAAGTGCAGATACACAGAGGATAGTCGGTCCCAAAAGATATCGCAACGAGGGAGGCTCCCGCCCTGAGGGACGGGAGCCTGATGTACGGGCCCTGTGGAGAGGGGCGCCTTCCGTTACTTCCCTTCCATCATGGCGGCCACGTCGCTGTCCACATCGGAGATGGGCTTGATGTCGAACTTGTCCACCAGCACGTTGAGGACGTTGGGCGAGACGAAGGCCGGCAGGGTGGGCCCGAGCCGGATGCCCTGCACACCCAGGTGGAGCAGCGCCAGGAGAACGGCCACGGCCTTCTGCTCGTACCAGGCGATATCGAAGGAGAGCGGCAGCTGGTTGATGTCGTCCAGGCCGAAGGCCTCCTTCAGCTTCAGGGCGATCACGGCCAGGGAGTAGGAGTCGTTGCACTGCCCGGCGTCGAGCACCCTGGGGATGCCCCCGATGTCGCCGAGATCCAGCTTGTTGTAGCGGTACTTGGCGCAGCCGGCGGTGAGGATCACCGTCTCCTCCGGCAGGGCCTTGGCTACCTCCGTGTAGTAGTCGCGGGTTTTGTGGCGGCCGTCGCAGCCCGCCATGACGACGAAGCGCTTGATGGCGCCGCTCTTGACGGCCTCCACCACCTTGTCGGCCAGTGCGGTTACCTGGGCATGGGCGAAACCGCCGGTGATGGTACCCGTCTCGATCTCCTGCGGCGGCTCGCACTGCCTGGCCTGTTCGATGAGCGCCGAGAAGTCCTTGGGCTTGCCGTCCTCCCTGTCGGGGATGTGGGTTGCGCCGGGGTAGCCCACCATGCCCGTGGTGTAGAGCCGGTCCAGGTAGGTGCTGCTCTTCTTGAGGGGCACCAGGCAGTTGGTGGTGAGCAGGATGGGCCCGTTGAAACTCTCGAACTCCTCCAGCTGCTTCCACCAGGAGCTGCCGTAGTTGCCCACGAAGTGGCCGTACTTCTTGAAGGCCGGGTAGTAGTTGGCGGGCAGCATCTCGCTGTGGGTGTAGACGTCAACGCCGGTGCCCTCGGTCTGCTTCAGCAGATCCTCCATGTCGCGCATGTCGTGCCCGCTGATGAGGATGGCCGGATTGTTGCGCACGCCGATATTGACGCTGGTGATCTCCGGGTTGCCGTAGGTGGAGGTGTGGGCCTCGTCGAGGAGCGCCATGGTCTTCACGGCGTACTCGCCGGCCTTCATGACCTCCGCCACCATCTCGTCGACGGAGAGGTTCTTGGTGGTCGAGGCCAGGGCCTCCATGAGAAAGTCGTAGATGGCCTTGTCCTCGTAGCCCAGGACGGCGGCGTGGTCGGCGTAGGCGGCGATGCCCTTGGTGCCGATGGTCAGCAGCTCCCGCAGCGAGCGGGCGTCCTCATCCTTCGTGGAGAGCACCCCCACCTCTTTGGCCTTCTCTTCCAGCTCTTCCTCCGAGGCAGGCTTCCAGTTGGCTTCCTCGGGGAGCTCCCCGATCTCCGCGCCCTGTTCGCGGGCGGCGCGTTCCACCCGTTCCCGCACGCCGTCGCGCCTGGCGAGCGCCTCGTGGACCATCGCCACGAAGCGGTCGTCGTCCCAGTTGGCGTTGGTGATGGTGGAAAAGAGCCCCCTGGCCACGTAGAGCCCGTTGGAGGCATCCTCCACCCCGAGTTCCTTTGCCTTCTCCTCCCACACAGAGATGCCCTTGAGGGCATAGATCAGCAGATCCTGCAGATTGGCGGTGCGCTCCTGCTTGCCGCAGGCGCCCCTGACGGTGCAGCCCTTGTTCTGGATGGTCTCCTGACACTGAAAACAAAACATAGGTTCTTCCTCCTTCATTCGGTTCCTGGTTGTATTGTACCGCAACATCTCGTTCTCAGGGAAATGCAACACCCTGATTTCATGCGCCGAATCACCCTCCATGACGACCGGGAGCGCGGTTACAGGATCCTGCTCGCTTCGGTGGGCCTGGGCGCCTTGACGACCAGCACCCGAAAGAGGCTGTCGCCTTCGTTGCTCCAGCAGTGGACGATCCCCGCGGGGCTCTCCACCAGACTGTCGGCGGCGACCTCCTGTTTCTCTTCCCCGATGGTGCAGATGCCTGTCCCTTGGAGGACATAGAAAAAGACGTTCACCGGCGTGATGTGGGGTTTCAGCGACTCCCCCGGCTGGAGGGCGATGTGTACGGCCTGGGCCTCTTCGCTGTCGTAGAGCTTGCGGACGTCCACCTTATGGGGGGTATCCCCCTGTTGGGCTTCCCGAACTGGATGTATCTTCATCTGTTCCACCTCCATAGAATGCTCCTCTATAGGTTCTGCAGCGCCGCGACACCGACGTCGGCGTTGCGATCGCCGAACCGCTCAGGCAATGCCTCCGTGATCTCCCGGTGGCTCTGCCCCTTGCCGGAGCGCTCCTTGATGAAGCGGTAGGCACCGAAAAGCGGCGAGGGACCGATCTGTGAAAATGATGACAGAGCTTGGGGAGGTGCGCATTGATATAGATCAAGTTCCGGCGGCACATCCCTCGGGATGTGCGGTTCGGCGGTCGAAAGGGCATACTCCGCCTGTCGGCTGGACCGCAACAGGGGAGATCCATACCTTCCGCGGATAGCCAGCACTGGGCAGAAAAAAACGCAGAGGCGGCAACCGGAGTCGCCGCCTCTGCGTTATGTGTGTTTGGGGCCGTTCAGCACGGTCAGCGTCTCTTCACGCCAATCACGAGAGCGAAGAACGCGAGCAGCAGGAGGGACGAAAACGGCCCGGTGGCCCCGACGCTACAGCCGCCTTCACTGCTGGTGCCGACGGAGAAGGATTCGGCCACCTCGGCGTGTTCGTGGGGGGAGTCATCGATGATCATGGTGACCACATGGGTCCCCGACCGTTCGGGGAAGTACCGGACTTCCTCGGTCCGGGTCTCCCCCGGGCCGATCCCGGGGATATACCTGTGGGCGACGATCCCGCCTCTGTCGCCGGGACTGCCGTCGTAGAAGGCAACAAAGACGTTGGTTGCGCTCTCGGCGGTGGGGTTGTGGATCTCCGCCTCCACGGTGACTGCCTCGCCCTCCGCAACCTGGTCCGGCGAGACGTCCAGTTCTCCGTCCAGTTCGTAGAGGGCGCTACGGCTCCCTCCGGGGTTACCCGAACCATCGGTGACGTAGACCTCGAACCATCCTTGGTTGTCGCTGTATCTGTCGCCGTTGTCGTGGTTTGCGATCTCCGTGATGTCGTCGGAGGGATCCGCCGTTACCAGAACATGGTAGCGTCCTTCGGGGAGGCCCGTCAGATCCCAGGAGACCTCCGCCCAGCTCCAGTTCCGCTGCTCCTCGCTCCCCCAGGGGGCGATGTCCACGGTGTCGCTGCCGATGGGGCGGGCCACGCCGGGCACCTTGTCGCTGGAATAGGCGAACCGGACGGGAAGCCCGGTGAGACGCACATGATGGGCGTCGTTCTGCACGGCCAGGTTGTAGATCCGGCACCGGAGGGTCACGGGACTGGCCAGTGCCTCGTCGCCGCCCTGCAGCACGTGGCCGGTCTTTCTGCCGCGGCTGTCGTAGAAGAACATCCCCTGGATCTGGTTGTAGCCGCGCCAGACCCACCAATCTTCCTCGGTCTCGTTGGAGCTCTTTTCCAGCCGCCACTGGTGGGGCAGACCGAGGGCAGGGTTGGGGGCGTGGCCGTAGCGCGCCACCCACCAGTCGTAGTTGCCCGTACGCAGGTCCGCCAGGTAGGTGACGGCGAAGTTGCCCACGTCGGTACTGTACACCAGCGGCGTCACCTGGTAGGCGAAGCTGTCGCTCCCCGGGAAGGTGGGGAGCTCCACGGTGAACCCGCTCGTTTTGGTGATGCTGTTGGTGTTGGAGGTGCTGCTGTCGGAGCAGTGGTCGTGGGTGAAGGTGGCCGTCACCTCGGCGTTGCCGGAGAGGTAGGCCACCTCGCCTCCCATGGCGACGGAGATGCTCTCCTCCGATTCGTTTTTGACCGACGACTCGGTGGACTCGCCCTCGGTGACGCTCCGGCTCCAGCTGATATCCCAGGTGACCGAGTTCCCCAGCTCGTAGTTGGTGCCGCCGCCGATCCGGTCGGCGCTGGCCGTGTTGAAAGGGAGCATCTCCCTGGTCCAGGGATAGGTGAGGATGTTGCCGCTGATATGGGGCGGCTGGAACCAGGCGAGGTCGTGGCCGGCGACGATATTGGTCTCCACGGGGTGGGGCACCACCACCTGGTAGTAGGCCCGGCCATCCACGCCGGTCTCCCCGATGATGGGGTACCGCCAGATATCCGTGTCCTGACAGCGGTAGGAGACCATGTCGCCCTTGGTGGTCTTGGCGGAGATGCTCGTCTCCGTTTCGGCATAGCGCTCGTCGTAGTGTGAGGAGCGGTGTTCCCAGCTTTTGCTGAGCGATTCCTCGGCATTGGAAGAGATCTCCACCACCTCCAGGTTGAGGCTCGCCTCCTGCTTGGAGGAGATAGAGCGCCCGTAGCCGGTGGAGGTCTTCTGTTTCGTCTTTACAATCTTGTCGCTGGTCTGCTTGTCGCTGAACTCGGTGTAGTAGAAGGTAGAACGGGACGCGTTGCAGATGCAGGGCTGGTCGCCGCTGAAACAGCGGATGTAGTCCAGGTGCTTCGGCGGTTCTTGCATCACCACCAGCGGTGTGATGTTGTTCTCCACGGTGATCTTCGTGGGAGGTCCCAGCTGGAGGGTGTTGCCCGCGAAATCCCCGGGGAGCAGCTTGCCCAGCGTCCCGGTCCAGAGATCGTCGCCAAGCATGGTGAGCCCCGTGATGGCCCCGTTGTCGTCGAGGGTGGGTTCGAAGAGCGTGATCCCGCCGCCCTCACCGGTGTCTCTGTTGCCGTAGACGGCCACCTGGCGTCGTTTCGCACGCTCCTGTCCCGGACGCCAGGCCCCGAAGACCCCGGCGCCCACATCCATATACTTCTCGGCGCCCACAAACCCATGCACAACGGTGGAGGCAAGCTCCTCCAGCGAGGTGCCGTCCTCCGTCACGCCCGCAACATGCAGTTCGGCGTGCTTGTAGGTCGGATCAGAGGTCTCCGCCACGGAGGAGAGAAGACAGCATTCGTCCCTGCCGTCGGCGTTGAGGTCACTCACGTACAGGGGAAGGCGGGCCGGTTTGCTCTCCCCCACTGCCTGCACGTGGGTTTCACAGATCTTTTCATCAAACAGCACCTCCCACTGCAGACCTCCATCGCCGATGTCGGCGCTGACGAGACCGAGTCGGACATCCCTTCCTCCCTCCGCCGTGTAGGCCGCGAAGAGCTGCACGCTCCCCTCGCCGTAGGCGTCCCCCGCCCCGATGGCGCAGGTGTCGTACCCGCCGGTGTAGTCAGCCAGGTCGTAGGTGCCGTTTTCCAGGGGCTGGAGCGAGAGGTCGTCACTGTCCACGGCGAAGGCGCGCAGTCTGTAGGTACCGCGTCCGTCGTCGCCATCGGGGCCCTCCTTGGCCAGCACGAAGAGTTCCTTCCGTCCGTCGCCGTCGATATCGGCGGCGGACGCCTGGATCGAGTAGCCCGCCTGGTCGTCCTCCCAGGAGCCGGTGGCCTTGGTGACGGTGGAGTTCGTTGTTTCCGGGTCGCCGTTTGCCACCAGAATGGAATAGCCCAGCCCTCCATCCTGATCGCCGAGGAAGGCGCAGGCATAGTCGGTGGTGCCGTCGCCGGTCCAGTCCTCCGCCACCACGTCCACGGCGTTGTCCTGCGGGTATGCGCCGAAGGGCGTGATGGGGAATCCGGCGTCGTAGTCGTGCTCCAGGGAGAGCCCGCTGTTGCCGGAGGTCAGGCTGAAGAGCAGAAAATGGAGGTGTCCGTCGCTTGCCGCCACGTCCCCCAGGCCCACCATGGGGCGTCTGTCCGGCGAGAGGGTGCCCCAGGCGGCGTCGAAGTTGTAGCTTTTGGGATGGTCGTAGGGCAGCGTTTCCTCCCAATGCTTGTTGAGGTTCCGGCAGGTGTCGTCCGGAGCGCAGTAGCTCGCCCTGATCTCCGCCTCGTGGAGCACGAAGAACATAAAGTCCGTATCCGCCACCAGAAGGTGGTCGCTGGAGTAGGGGTCGTCCGGGATCGCCGCTCCCGCAGGAACGGCCCCCGCCAGAAGACCGCACAGAACAAGGCAACACGCTGCCTTCACAGGAAAAGGCCACAGGAAAGAATGCTTCATTCTCGACACCTCCGTATTGTCTCTCGATGTTCTGCCTGGTTTTCATTATATCAGTATATCTCGGCAAATGCCGGGGATACACCTCCCGGGCGTACACCTTTCTGGCAAAAGGTCCGGCCAAATCCCTGGCGATTACCGTGGAGCCTGGCTGAAACGGCAAACCCGTTGGAACAGGCGAAAAGTCAACAAATATTATAATGGTGATTGACTGCAAGATCTCGTTGTGGTATCAAGAGGGAGTCCCAATTTTCTGTCATAGGAGCCCTTGTCATGATGCTGCTGTGGCCTCTTCTCTTTCGACGGGCGTTGGCGGCGCTCGTTCCGATGCTGGCCGCGCTTTTCCTGCTGGTGGCGCTGTCGGCCGAAGCAAAGGAATCAGACATCTGGTACGTCACCGAAGGGGGAACGGGAAACGGCCAAACAGCGGATACCCCTGCCGGTTCGGGGGATCTTCGAAGGATCATCGCGTTAGAGGCGAAAGCAGGGGATCAGGTGTGGGTGGCATCGGGCCGGTACACACCGACACTCGACGGAGGCAACCGCAGGGTTTCGTTCACCCTCCAGACCGGTATCGCCGTCCTCGGCGGCTTCGCACCACCTTTCGGCGAGGCGACCACCAGCGTCGACCGCAACCCCCGGGAGAACGAGACCCTTCTGACGGGCGATATCGACGAATACGCAAGCATCAAATACAACAGCCACCACGTGATCTCCTGCGACAGCGTCGCCTCCCGGGATGCCCGGGGGCACCCGACGCTGCTCGACGGCTTCACCATCACCGGCGGATGCGCCAATGCAGGCTCCAGCGAACAGGGAGGCGGTCTGCATCTCTCCAACAGCTCTCCCGTGATTTCAGACTGCCTCATCAGGGACAACCACGCCAATGACAAAGGCGGCGGGGTCTACGCCGGCGCATCGAGCGATCCCGCATTCCGACACTGCCGCATTTCCGGCAACACCACGGAATCTCAGGGCGGGGGGATCCATCTCGAGGACAGCCATGCCTCGCTCCGGTGCTGCACGCTGACCGACAACAATGCCCACTCCGGTGGGGCGATCTACAGCCACAGCAGTTCCTACCGGCTGGTCTCCTCGACAGTCGCCCACAACAGCGCCACCCACTTGGGCGGAGGGATCTACAACAACTGGCGGAGCGCCCTGACACTCCTCAACAGCACCGTCGCCGGCAACACCGCCGGTCTGAGCGGGGGCGGGCTCTTCCACGACTTCAGCGACGCCACCATTGTCGGCTGCACACTGGCGGCCAACAGCGCAGGCGATCTCGGGAGCGGTATCTACAGCAACAACAGCGGGCTCGTCGCGACAAACTGCATTCTCTGGAACAACCGGGAGAACGAGATCCGCCCGGACGGCGGGGATTTCACCTACTGCATCATCTCCGCAGACAGCCCCGAACCACTGGATGCCACCAACAGCAACGCTTCGCCTCTACTGGGCCCCCTGGCCGACAACGGCGGCGCTACCGAGACCTGCGCCATCGGCCGCAACGGAAGCGCCTTCAACGGGGCGTCGCCGGACATCATGGAAGACAATGACATCGATACAGACCAGCGCGGGCTCCCCCGTCCGGCCTGGGGCGGCTACGATATCGGTGCCTTCGAGCTGCAGCCCGCAGTGCTGCAGATCTCCACCGACTGGCGGGGCCATGGGGTCATCTCTCCCTGCAATCCTCCTGTTCTTGCCGGAGAAGGTATCTCCCTGGACGTGAGCCCGGACGTCGGGTACAGGCTCGCGTCGCTGGTCTCCGGCGACAGCCGGGGACGTTCCGAGGACCTCCTCTGCCAGGTGGGTTCACCGGATATGGGGCATACCGTTGTCTTCACCAATGTGACGCAGAACCACACGCTGAGCGCGGCCTTCGGCGAACAGAGCTACACGATTGCCGCGACGGCGGGGGACGGCGGACGCATCGACCCGTCAGGGGATGTGACGGTGGCCTGCAGCGAGGATGTCGCCTTCGAGATCTCCCCGGATATCGGCTATCTGATCGATGCGGTTTCCGTAGACGGAACGGCGGTGGGCTCGCCGGATCGCTACACCTTCCACCACGTCAGCGCAGACCATCGGATCGAGGCGCTCTTCGCCC
>JAIPGA010000053.1 GCA_021736445.1 Synergistales bacterium
GGCAGCCTGGGGAAGGTGGACAAGGGCGGCGGCGGCACCATCGCCATGTTTCTGGCGCGATTCGGCATGGATGTCCTCGACGCCGGGCCCGCCGTCCTCTCGCTCCACTCCCCCTGGGAGCTGGTGAGCAAGGCCGACGCGCTGGCCACCTACGACGCCGGTCTCGCCTTCTGGCGCAAATAACAGGGAATGCGGGGGCCTCCGCCCCCGCTTCTAGATCTCTACGGAGCTCCCCGCGGAGGCCCACTCCACATCCACGCCCTGACGCACGAACTCCATCGCCGCCTCCAGGCCGGTGCAGTGGCCGGGACGCCAGCGCTCCACGGAGAATCGGCGGAGCAGCTCGCCCACGAGCTGGGTTCGCTTCCCGGCGCTCTGGCCGTTGAGGTGCATCCCCCCCTGGACGGTGTAGAAGTCCCGGGTGCCGAACAGGCGCGCCGCCTTCTCCAGGATGTTCACCGCTCCTGCGTGGGCGCAGCCCAGCAGGACGCTCAACCCGTAGCGGCCGCGCACCACCAGGGAAAGGTCGTCCTCGAACCGGTCGGGGACCCAGCCCGAACCGTCCTCCGCCGGCACCACAAGCCGGCTGTCCCGGGGCTCGAAGTCGGGATTCCGCTCATCGGGGAGCAGGGGAAGGGCCCAGACATCGGGCAGGATCTCCCCCGCCTCGTCGACAGGACGGAAATCGATGGATTCCAGAGGGAGACAGCTCCCCACGTAGCGTGCCTTCCCCGACCGGACGACATGATGGGGCATGCCGAGCCGGCGGTGCCCCCATACCGGGCAGTCCAGCCCCCGGAGCGCCAGCGAGGTGTAGCCCCAGGTGTGGTCGTAGTGACCGTGGCTGAACACCAGGGCGTCCACCGCCCCCAGATCCACTCCCAGAGTCCGGCAGTTCTCCAGCACCACATCCCCCTGCCCCGTGTCGAACAGCAGGTTGCCCCGCGGTGTCTCCAGGAAGACCGACAGACCGTACTCGCACTGCAGATCGTTGCGCCCGCAGACGTTATCCACCACCACTGTAACGTTCATGATCCACCTCCATCGATGTGACTGCACAACAGGGGAAGGAACAGCGCTTCCGCATCGCGTTCCGTCCCATACCAGTGTACAATAGAGTGGCACCTTAGATGTGAGAACGGGCCGGAAAAGCCGATCATTCTACGGGTAAAGGGGTGTGCCGGTGCGCCGTCATCGTATTGCCGTCCACGAAGCGGGACATCTTGTCATGGCGCTGCTTCTGGGACTGGATGTCTCATCCTGCGATATCTCCCGCTCCCCCGGACGCAACGGGGAGCTGGGCAACTGTATCGTCATCGCTCCCGATCCGGTGGGCGTGAAGCGCTATCTGGTGGCCATGGGGGGGATCATGGCGGAGCACCGCTTCTTCCAGAGCGACCACGGCGGCAGGAAGGACCGGCACGACGCGACGGAGCATCTCTTCCGCTATCTCTCCCACTACCGGGACCCCCGTCGGGACGAGCTGCAGCCGCTCTTCACCCGGGTGGCCGATCTCTTCTACCGACGGGCGACGCTCTCCGTGCTGGAGAGGGTCGCAGGGGAGCTCGAGAAGAAGGGACGCCTCCAGGGGGACGCCCTGGGGGACTACCGGGAGGCCCTGGACGGCCTGCCCGATGTGGAGAGGCTCCGCGGGCAGGTGGAATCCCTCGGCGAACCGCCCCGGAACCGGACACTGGCCGAAACGGCGTGGGATCTGCTTGTCGGCGCCTACCGCACAGTCATGAAAGCGAGAAAGATGTAACCCCTCCGGGCGGCCGGAGAACCTGCGGAGAGTGAGGTAACGCCATGTGGCAACAGCGAAGCCCCAGACACGGGGCGATCCGCCTCGGCGCACTGTCGCCGATCGTGATGATCCTCCTGCTGATCGCCCTGCCGGCCGGCGCCGTCACGGCCTGGCGGGAGCTCCCCTTCCCCGGGGCTGGGATCCGTCTGGGGGAACAGACTGTCCGGGGATTCTACACCATCCGGGGGATACGCCCCGGGAGCCCCGCCGATGTGGCCGGGCTGGCCTCCGGGGATGTCGTTGTGGGAGCCGACGCCACTGCGGTGATGGGCCGGTCGCGGGAGGAGATCCTCGCCGCTCTGGACAAGGAGATCGCCTCCGGCTGGTCCGTCCTCCTCTCCTATGTCCGCGACGGCGCAGAGCGTGTCGCCTGGGTCCGCCCGCTGCACCGCACGGAAGCACAGCGGCGGGTGCTCTACGTCCGGTCGCTGCTGCTGGAACACCGGAATCGTGCCCAGCAGGCCTACGCCGACGGGCTCGACGCGCTGCATGGACATCTCGTCGGTACCCCCCTCGGCCGGCACTGCCGGGAGCAGCTGGCGGAGGCCCGGGACCGCCTCTGGAAGGAGGAGCGGGCCATCCTGGAGATACCCCTGCCGGAAGCGCTCCCCGGCGGAACGGCCGCCACCCTGGCCGATGCCGTCGGTCGAATGGGAGAGGCGCTGGCTACGGAGCGTCAGGCGCTGTCCTTCCTCCGGCCGCTGATCGGCCCCCAGTCCGGGCCGGCTGACCTTGACGCAGACTGGCGGCACCGATTCGAGCGGCTCCACCAGGGAGCCATGCAGCTGGAAGCCCGAGCCATGGGTGGTCTGCTGCAGGCACTGCGGGCCGTCAGTCTGAGCGAAACGGCGCTGCAGCAGTTCCTCGATGCCGAGACCCTCCCGGCGCCGGAGGAGCTCACCCGCAAGGCGCGGACCCTCCTCATGGCCGTCCCCTCGGGGGAAGGAACCTATCCCTGGGTCCCCGCAGAACGCCGCGACGGAGGAACATAGAAGAAAAAGGAGACAACCCCTCGGGGCCGCCTCCTTTCGTATCCTATTAGGGTATAAAGCGGTCAGATGCAGGCCGGCTCGAAGAAGAGATCCTCATCCTCGAACCTGGTGTAGCGGAAGCAGTGGACATCCATGAAGGGCTCCTCGCCGGCGATCATCTCGGCCAGGACGCGCCCCGCCGAGGGGGCGAACTGCAGACCATGGCCGCTCCAGCCGCAGTCCACGTAGAACCCGTCCACCGGCGTGGGGCCGAGAATGGCCTGCTGGTCCGGCGTGAGGTCGTAGGGCCCCGTCCACTGCCGCACCACCCGCACGCCCGAGAGCACCGGCATCTTGGCCAGCACCCGTCTGGAGACCTGCTCGAGGAAGTCCCAGGAGACCTCGTAGCTGGTGTCCTTCTTCTCGTGGGGATTCCCCCAGCCGAGCATGAAGGTGCCGTTGGGGCACTGCTTGAAGTAGCTGCCGTCGTCGAGGCAGAGCGTCATGGGGTGCTGCATCCGCTCCACCGCCTCGGTGATGAGAATCTGGTGCCGCTCCGGCGTGACGGGGATATCGAGCCCCACCTGTTTGGCCAGCTCCACCGTCCAGGGACCGGCGGCGCAGACCACAGCCTTGACATCCCAGTCGCCGGCCGTCGTCTGGACACCCGTCACCCGCGCCCCGTCGTGGCTCGTGGTCAGTCCGGTCACGGTGGTGTAGGTACGGACATCCACGCCGAGACGCTTCGCGGCGTCGGCGTAGGCGAAATTCAGCCGATGGGGATTGATGTGCCCGTCGCGGTGGCACCAGCTCGCGCCGACCATCCCCTCGGTGTTGAGCCAGGGGGCCACCTCGCTGATGCCCTCCACATCGAGCACCTCCGAGGGCGCACCGATGCTGTTCTGGAGCGCCACGTTCTTCTTCAGCTGCTCCAGCTGGGAATCCGAGTAGGCGACCCAGAGATAGCCGGAGGGATCGAATTCCAGATCGGCCTCGTAGCCCAGGTCCTCCTGAAGATGCGAAAAGAGATCCACATTGTACTTGGCGAGGCGGCAGTTCACCTCCGTGCCGAACTGCATCCGTATCCCCGCCGCGCTCCGCCCGGAGGCGCCCGAGGAGAGATACTCCCGTTCGAAGAGGACCACCTTCATCCCCTTTTCCGCCAGATGATAGGCCGTGGCACACCCATGCACACCTCCGCCGATCACAGCAACGTCAGCGGTTCCTTGAGCCATCTCAACTCCTCCTTCTTCATAAAAAACAGCAGATACCTGTACAACCGTTTCCCGGGATTTCTGAATCCCGGTTCCCACAAACGGGCAAGATTGTACATTTTTTTCACAAGTCAGTCAATACGAACAAGATGCCGGTGCGTTCGTTACGGAAGGCAACAGCACAGCGCCGATTTTGTGAAATACAGAGATTGCACTTTTACTCGGCGATGACCGCCAGAAAGGAGAGCCCCTCGTCACCGGCACGGATGCCGTGCCGCCCGCCGCTGCGGGTTACGGTGACATCGCCCGGCCGCAGGGCATGCTCCGTTCCGTCCTCCAGGAAGACACCGCTCCCCGAGAGGATATAGTAGACCTCCTCGTCGGAGGCGTGCAGATGCTCCCCCACCGATGCGCCCGGTTCGAGGTCGATCTTCGCCACCATCTTGAACCGCCCCTCCCGGGGGGATTCCTCCTTCGCCAGCGCCACATGGTAGAGGCCGCTGCCCGAGCCGCCTCTCACATCATCGCGCCGCTCCGCCGCCAGTTCGTCGGCATGTCTGATCATTGTTTTTCCCTCCACTGTCAAGACGTCTTTATATACTATATCCCAAGTCGGCTTCCGGTAACAGAGGAAGGGCGGCGAACCAACTGGTTCCACCGCCCCGTTCACACTACCGATACACGATCGCCGCGCTATCTGCGCAGCACGCTAGGCCCCGTACTTCTCGGGGAAGAAGATGTCGATCTTCTCCTCGGGGCTGTGCTCGGTCATCAGGGAGACCACCACGATGACCACCGCGGAGACACCCCAGCCGATATAGGAGGAGGGCAGGTCGTAGGGCAGGAAGCTCCAGACCAGTGCCGACCCGCCGCCGAGCAGGATGCTCCAGAAGGCGCCGGCCGCCGTGGCACGCCTCCAGAAGAGCAGCGCCAGCATGGGGAAGAAGAGCCCCGCCGCGCCGAAGGTATAGGCGTATAAGACGAGACTGAGGATGTTGGGAAGCGAATAGGCCAGCAGGATAGCCAGAACCCCCAGTACCAGCGTGGCGACACGGCTCACCATGGTCAGCTTGGCATCGTCGGCCTCGGGGTTGATCAGCTTGTGGTAGATATCGTTGGTGAAGATGGCCACAGGCCCCATGAGGCAGGAGTCGGCCGTGGAGAGCACCGCCGCCAGGTAGGCCGCGATGACCAGCCCGGAGAGCCCCACCGGCAGGAGCGCCATGATCATCTTGGGGGTGGCCAGCTCGGCGTCGTTCAGCTCGGGCAGCAGCACATGGGCGATCATGCCCACCAGGGTGGTGCCGATGGCAAAAAGCGGCCACTCAATGGGAAAGCCTACAAGGAAAATACCGGTTTTGGCAGTCTTTGCGTCCTTGGCGGCGATGACACGCTGGAAGGTGGCGATGGAGATGAACCAGACCGGGAAGATGGAGAAGAACCACCCGAAGAACTGCTTCCAGCTCACGGCTCCCCAGTCCAGCAGACTCCCGTTGCCCTGCTCGATCAGCGCCGCCTGCAGACCGGAGATACCACCTACCTTGACAAGCCCTACGGGGACCATGATGCAGATAAGCCCGAAGAAGAGTATGGAAAGCTGATAGACGTCCAGGGTAATAACCGCTTTCAATCCGCCCATGGTGGTGTAGGCCAGCACAACAATCCCGGCGATGATGATACCGGTGGTGACGCTGAGGCCTACAGTACCGGCCACAAGCTTGGCACCGGCGACAACCTGGCCGCCTACGAAGGCGAACCAGGCTAGTCCGATGAGGATCGCCGCCATCAGCCCCGCCTTCTTGCCGAAGCGCGTTTCGAAGAGGTCGCCGGTGGTGAGGCCGAGGACCTTGTCTGACCAATGTTTCAGCTTTGGCACAAGGAAGAGTGCCGCCAGCATGGCGCTCAGCCCCGAACAGGCGATCAGCCAGGAACCGGCAATCCCCAGGCTGAACCCCAGTCCGCCCATGGCAATGCTGAATCCGCCGCCCAGGTCCGTGGCCGCTGCGGAACCTGTGGTCCGAACCAGTCCCATGTCCCGACTCGCTGCGAGGAAGGCCTCGGAGGTCTCGCCCTTCTTCGCCTGACGCATGATATAATAGCCGATTCCTACAAGAGAACAGAAATAAAGAGCTACAACTACCATATCCACCATATGCATGGTAAGCATTCTACCGCCTCCTTCAGCGTTCTCCTTCTCCTCCGGGCCCCTTCACATCCATCAGACCTCGCGGAGAATCTCTCCCAAACTCGTCTCACCGCTGTTGCTTTCGTTCTCCCTGGCGCTCAACCCCTTTCTCCGCCCCTGTCGTTGTGCCCTTTTCACCCAACCATGCGCTCCAGGAACTCCAGCAGCACATTGGCGCTCTGCACCGCCGTGGAGAGCTCCACGTACTCGTCGGCGGCGTGGTAGTTCGCCCCCTTGGGTCCCACCACCAGGGTGGGCACGTGGAGACGGCCGCCGGTGTAGCAGAAATCGCCCACACTGTCGAAGTAGGTGATCTGAGGCTCCTTTCCGGTCACCCCCTTGATGGTGCGCTGCATCGACGCGACATAGGCGTCCTTTTCATCGGTCACATAGGCGGGGAAACCGTCGCAGTCGGCGTGGGGGGCGTCGCGGAAGTGCATCTCCGCCGTGCCGCGGATTCCGGCACGCTCCACCGCCTCGTCGACCTCCCGCTGCAGGACCTCCTTGTCCTCGCCGACGGTGACATGCCGGAAGATCGAGAAGGAGGCCTCGTCGGGCACCGAGAGGGCCGCCCCGCCGCCGTGGAACTCCACGCAGCAGATGGAACCGCTGCCCAGCTTCTCGTGGGGCGGCAGTTCCGTCTTCTCCAGCTCCAGCAGCACCCTGGCCGCTTCGGAGACGGCGTTGATCCCCTGTTCGGGCTGTGCGCCGTGGCAGGAGGCGCCGTGGAGGGTCACCCGGTAGTTCCACCCGCCCCGGGCGCCGAGGGCGATGCTGGGGTAGGCCACATCGGCGAAGGCGCTGCTCGGCTCGGGGATCACCGCCACATCGGCGTCGCCGCTGAGGATGCCGTCCACGATCAGCGCATCCGTCCCGAGGCCGAAGGGCCCCTCCTCGTCGCAGACCAGGGAGTAGACGATCTTCCCGGCAAACTCGCTGCCCTTCTTCTGCAGAAAGCGTTCCAGGGCCAGCATGATCCCCGCCGAACCGGCCTTCATGTCGCAGGCACCGAGACCGTACATCCGGTCGCCCTCGATCTCCCCCGAGTAGGGATCGCGGGTCCATCCCTCGCAGAGCTTCACCGTGTCCATGTGGCCGTTCAGCAGCACCGTCGGGCCCGGTCGGGCCCCCTCCAGGACACCGTAGAGATTGACGCCGTGGTAGTCGTGGATCCTGTTCTCGTGGAAGCAGTGGCGCTCTACGGGCACCCCGCGGTCAGCCAGCCGTTTCTCGGCGAAGTCCATAATCTCCTGTTCGCGGAAGTATTCGCTGGGGATCCGCACCAGATCCCGCAAGAGGGGGACAAGCGCTTCCCGTCCGATCTGCTGGGTGATGGCGATCAACTCCTTTTTTTGTATACACGAAAGCACCGATACGATTCGGGCACGGCCCCGGCGGCCGTGCCCTGCAGGATGGCATCCCCTTCTGACGCTACGCCTCTCCCTTGCGCTCCCTGTAGGCCTTGCTGCGCTCCCGCCGCTGCAGGTGGGAGGGCTCCAGGGAGATCTTCTCGCCGTCGTAGAGGTGGATAAGCCCTTCGTGGGAGAGCTCCTTCTGCCGCTTGGTGTACTCCTCGTGCCTGTAGAGCTCCTCGGGACGGCTGATATTGTCCTCGGGCTCGATATAGGTACAGAGGACACCCTCGTAGTTGCGGAGGATCACCTTGCGGTCCGACCGGGAGACCACATAGTTGGGCATCACCGGGATCTTCCCGCCGCCGCCGGGGGCGTCGACGATGAAGTAGGGCACCGCCAGGCCTGTGGTGTGGCCGCGCAGGAACTCCATGATCTCGATCCCCTTGCCCACGGAGGTGCGGAAGTGTTCGATCCCCTCGGAGAGGTCGCACTGGTAGATGTAGTAGGGCCGCACCCGCGTCTTCAGCAGCCGCTGGTTCAGCTCCCGGAAGAGATAGGGGCAGTCGTTGACGCCCTTGAGCAGCACCGACTGGTTCCCCAGGGGGACACCGGCATCGGCCAGCATGGCGCAGGCCTTCCGGCTCTCCGGGGTGAGCTCCTTGGGATGGTTGTACTGCATGTTCAACCAGATTGGGTGATACTTTTTGAGCATATCGCAGAGCTTTGTGGTGATCCGCTGGGGACAGACCACGGGCATCCGGCTCCCGATGCGGACGAAGTCGATGTGGGGGATCTCGGAGAGCTGACTGATGATCCACTCCAGCGTGTCGTCGTCGAGGGTCAGCGGGTCGCCGCCGGAGAGCAGGACGTCACGGAAAGAGGGGGTCTCGCGGATGTAGTCGATCTCCCTGGCGATCTGCTCCCGCCCGTACTGCTTGTCGGTCTCCCCGGCGTGGCGCCGCCGGGTGCAGTGCCTGCAGTACATGCTGCACATGTCCGTCACCAGCAGCAGGCCGCGGTCCGGGTAGCGGTGGGTCAGACCCTCCACGGGGGAGTCCACATCCTCGTCGAGGGGATCGTTGAGATCCGATTCGGAGAGGTGGGTCTCCTTCATGGTGGGCACCGCCTGCATCCGCACCGGGCAGGTGGGATCGTCGGGATCCATCAGGGAGGCGTAGTAGGGGGTGATCGCCATCCGGAGCTTGTTCAGGCTCTTGTCGACCTCCTCCGCCTGTTCGTCGGTGATGTTGATCACCTCGCGCAGTCTGTCCACCGTGGTGATTCGGTTGGCCAGCTGCCACTTCCAGTCGTCCCACTGTTCTCTGGGGACGTCTTTCCACATGTCGATGTGACTGTACTCCATCATGTCGATTTCCTCCTTACATCCTGCATATCCGACCTCCTGTATCGCCCCGCGGCCCTCTCCGGGGAACCGCAGGGTTTCCAGGGTGGAAAATTTTCACCTTTAAGGAGCATGGAATTTTTTCTCCAAGGCCACTATACCGTACTTCATAGGCTTGTCAATAGATGAACTGACCGTTCTGTCAGCATGTCACTCCTCTTCCAGCAATCCCCTGTCCTCCTCCACCACATAGGTGTCGCTTGCCTTCCAGAGACGCTCCAGCTCGGGGAAGGCCCGTTCCACATTGCCCTTCATCATCCGCGACACCACGATCACCAGGGCGTTGAGCAGGCTGACGGGGGCCACGTAGGAATCGACAAAGGAATTGAGATTGCAGGGCACCGTCAACACATCGTCGGCCCACCGTGCCGCCGGCGAGGTGATGCAGTTGGTGACGGCCACCGCGGGGATGCCGCGCAGTTTGGCCGTCCGGAGCACATCCACCGTCTCCCTGATGCACTTGTTGAAGGTGATCCCCACCACCAGCGAATCGCCGCCCATATTGGCGATCCGTTCGAGGGCCAGCTCGCTTTCCAGCCGCACCACGTGGGGTCGGAACCAGGAGAGATAGAAGACCAGATAGTGGGCCAGCGCCAGGGAGCTCCGGAAGGCGGTCACGTAGACGGTGGGCGCCTCGGCGATCCGCTCGGCGATCCGGTAGAGACAGGCCGTGTCGAGCCGCGAGATCCCTCTGGCCAGGGTGTCCAGATCCTCCTGCATCACCTGGCGGGGCAGCTCGGCGCTCCCCTCCTCGGATCGGTAGGCCTGACCGCGGTCGGTCACCGAGAGCTGCTCCATCACCGTCTCCTGGATCGCCGCCTTGAGGTCGGGCACACCCTTGTACCCCAGGAAGGTGGCGAAGCGGAAGACCGTGGATTCGCTCACGTTGACCCGCCTGGCGATCTGCGAAGCCGTCATGAAGGCCGCTTCATCGGGGTGTTCGAGGATAAAGGAGGCCAGTTTCCTGTGGCTGGCCGAAAGGGAATCGATGGAACGCTTGATCTGAGCAAAAAGCATCGCTTGACACCGCCACCTCTCCTCTGTGCTCGCTTCGGGGAAAAGGTCAAAGATTTCCTCCATAATCTACCCAGAAAAAATATTTCTGTCAAGGATGGAAATCAGGAGAGGAGACCGGCATGAGAGGTTCCAGAGAAAAGGGCGGGGATATCCCCTCAGGGGACATCCCCGCCGCTGTCCGGAATGGCGTCGGCAAAGGGGGCTACGGAAGCGGCAAGGCCTCCTCGCCCGAAGCGCAGAGCTGTTCCGCCCGAACCGGGCCGTCAGGGCACCGGCGGAAGCGGACCGAGGTTTCCGTGGCTGCAGCGCCCGCCCACAACGGTGGCCACAGGGGCCACATCCCGGATCTGTCGGGCCGTCAGGGAACGGAGATCCTCCCGCAGCACCACGAAGTCTGCGGCGCAGCCCGCTTTGAGCCGCCCCAGCCGGCCGCCGGCCCCAACTGCCCGGGGCGCCGTGGCGGTGTGGATATGCAGCGCCTCCTCCAGCGAGAGGCACTGGTCCGGGCGCCATCCTCCAGGAGGCTCGCCGCTGTCGTCGGTCCGTGCGACGGCGGCCCAGAGGTTGCGCCATGGGTCGGCGGCCTCCACGGGGCTGTCGCTGGAGGCCGTGACGGTGAGCCCCGCCGTCAGGAAATCCTTCCAGGCGTAGGCCCAGGGGATACGGCGTTCGTCAAGCCGCTCCCGGGCGATCCGGAGATCCGAGGGGACAAAGCAGGGCTGGATATCGGCCACGACCCCCAGTTCGGCGAGTGCCCCGATCTGATCGGGCCGGCAGATCTGCAGATGCACCGCCCGCACCGGCAGGGTGTCCGTACAGAGGCCCGCCTCCCGGCAGCTTCGGACGGCCCCGATCAGCTGGTCCAGGGCGGCGTCGCCGATGGCGTGGATCTGCACCTGCAGCCCCCGCCGCGCCGCTTCCCGAACCGCCTCGGCTACATAGGCGTCGTCATGGTTCAGCATGCCGCTGCTGGAGGGGTCGTCGGCGTAGGGTTCCGTGAGCGCCGCCGTTCGGGCGCCGAAGGAGCCGTCGAGGAAGAGCTTGCGGCCGCCGTAGCGGAACATGGCCGTCCCGTCACCGCTTCTGACCGTCTCTTGGGGAAAGCTGTCCTCGTAGTAGACGATCCGCAGGGGGAGGCGCCCCTCACGTTCCAGGGCCCGGTAGAGATCGGGATCCTCGCCGAGGCCGTAGGTGGCGGCGCTGCAGGTGTGGGCGGCGGTGATCCCCCGGGCGGCCAGATCGGCGCAGGTCGCCCGCAGCGACTCCCTGGCTTTCTCGGGCGCAAAGAGCTCCCGCTCCATCGCCCCGGCCACGGGGGCCCCGGCATCCTCCAGCAGGACGCCGCTGGGGCTCCCGTCGTCGAACCGGCAGAGCCCCTCGCGTGCCCCGGCTTCCATCAGGCCGCCGCGGCGGAGCGCCTCGCTGTCGGCGATGCGGACATGGGCGCACATACGCTCCAGAAAGATGGGATTGGGAAGCCCCAGGGCATCCAGATCCCTCCGGTTGGGCAGGCGCCGCTCCGGCCAGGTGGAGTCGTCGAAGCCCACCCCGTAGATCCACGCACCGGGCTCCAGGTCGGCGGCCCGGCGTTTGATGCGCTCCAGCACCCCGGACAGCGAATCGACCCCCTTCAGCGACAGGGCTTCACGCTGTCTGGAGAGGGCGTTGAGATGGAGATGGGCGTCGGTAAAGCCGGGGAGCACCGTCCCTCCTCCGAGATCGACCTCCTCGGCCCCGGAGGCGTGGGACCGGCTCCGTATCTCCTTCTCCTCTCCCACGGCGACGATGTGCTCTCCGTCGACCAGCATGGCGGACTGGGAAGCCCCGCCCTTTCCTACCCATATGGATCCCCCGTGCACCAGTACCGCTGACATCCAGATCCCTCCTTCAGACATTTCCGTTGCAGGCTCCCTTGACCGGATGCCTCCCAGCAGCTAGGCTGATCCCCATGACTGGCCCCCTTTCGGGGGATTTTCGTGTGTTTTTTCACATTCATCCGGTGGGGTTGGCGGTGAAACCAGCGTGAACAGAGAACAGAGCCTCCTGCTACGCCTCGTTGTCACGACATTCGGGATATTCGGGTTCACGCAATCCTACTATCTGCTTGCGTCGTTCCTCGAGCTCAACGGTGTCGCAGCCCAGACCGCCGGTCTCATTGTCGGGGCCTACTTTACCACGTCTACCATCTTCCGCCCCTTCAGCGGGGCGGTCACCGAACGACTCGGCCTGCGGCGGACACTGCTGGCGGCCTCGGCGCTCTGCGGCATCGGTGCGCTGGTCATGCTCGTCGCCTCCGGGAGCATCCCGGCACTCTTCGCCAGCCGGCTGATCACCGGCGGCGGCTTCAGCCTCTTTCTGGTCGCCCTGACCACCTACCAGGGCTACGCTGTCCCCCTGCATATCCGGGGGTCCTTCTACGCCGTGGTCTCCATCGGCTCCATCGCACCGCTCTTCTTTGTGGCCCCGGTCTCGGAGTTCCTGCTGGAAACGGGGCGCACCGTGGGCTACCTGCTGGTGCCGCTGCTCATGGCGCTGGTCTGCGCCGCCATGAGCTTCTCGCTGCAGCCGCTGGGAACAGCCACACGCAGAAAGGAGGAGTGGGGCAGCTACCGGGAGCTCTTCGCCGTGCCGGGCTACCGGCTTCTGCTGGTCTCGGCCTTCCTCTTCGCCCTGGCCGACTCGTCCATCATGTATCTCTCCAAACTGGCGGCGGTGCGGGGGCTCTCCACCTCGCTCTTTATGATCTGCGTCGCCGCCGGAGCGATCCTGGTGCGGCTGGGAGGGAGACGGCTCATGGACATCCTGCCCCGCGCGCTGCTCGCCGCCCCCTCCTCCGGGCTGATGGGCGCGGCCATGGCGGCGAGCCCCTTTGTTTCCTCCAACACGCTCTTCGCCCTCTGTGGCGTGGTCTTCGGGGCGGGCATGGGCTACAGCTTCCCGGTGCATCTGGCCCTCATCGCCGATATCGTGCCCGAACACCTCCAGCCCAAGGGGACCTCGATCCTCTACTTCGCTTTCGACATCAGCTGGATCATCGTCCCTGTCTACATGGGGCTCATGGAGGGGCTGCAGGGCATCGGCAGCGCCTTTCTCCTGCTGGCCGCGGGGATCATCCTCGGTGCCGTGGGCATGCATGTCGCCTGGGTCCGCCGACAGCGGGCGCACCCGACATAGCATTACGTAGTTTTACGTAGCCGGACTCCTGCGTTTTCCCGGATACCACCACAGGGGAAAGGAGGATACACTGAGCATGCCGAGGAAAAGCCGATCTCCGCTCCTTCCGCATCACCATCCCGTATCGCAGGCCGGGGCTGACGCCCCGGCCTTGCTTGTATGCGTTACAGCAGCCGGAACAGCAACAGCGCGGCGGGAACCGCCAGAATGAGCGCACCCCCCAGATAGGCCACCCAGAAGAGGGTCAACCCCCGTTCGAGATCCTCCGTTTCGGGCAGGGGACCGTTGCCGAAGGTCGGCGCCCGCACCAGCACCTGCCCGGTCATCACCGGCCCGCCGAGGGTCACCCCCAGCGCACCCGCCATGGCCGCCACGGGGATCCCCCGGGAGGGGTTGGAGGCGAACATGCCGTCGCGCCGGGCGATCCGCCAGCTGTCGCCGAAGCCGCCCCCGGCCAGGGGGGCTGTCAGCGCCAGCAGTCCCGCCGCACACCAGGAAGGAAGCATCTCCAGCACCAGCTCCAGCTTCAGAAGCCACAGCGGCGCACGGCCGTTTGCCTTGGCCTCGCTGCCGAGAAAACGGACAGCCGCGTAGAACCAGACCAGACCGGCGCCGCCCAGCAACCCGTAGAGCAGCGGAGCGCAGTACCCCATGGCCAGCGACGACGCCAGCCGCTCCAGCGAGACACCGATCAGGCGCTTCTCCCCGATATTGCCGAAGGCATTCCCGATCCACTCCGCCAGGAGCTCCCGTGCGGAGATGTGCATGCTCCGCTGCAGCCTTCCGGCGATCTGTCGCACCGTCCGCCCAGCCCCGGCGCCGTACATCGCCAGATAGACCAGCAACCCCTGGACAATCCAGCCGACACCCAGGAGGGCGCCCAGCGCGGTGGCCAGGGAGACCAGAATGAAGGTCACCAGAAGCACCGCCACGGGAAAGGCGATCCCCTGCCACCTGGCCGGGACAAGCCGTCGCGGCCAGTGGTCGGCCAGCAGCGTCACCAGGCGCCGCAGCAGTACGCGGGGCCTCCAGGACAGGGGCGGACCGCCGGTAACGAGATCCAGTATCAGCGCCAATACAAGGGAAAGAACCGTCATGACACCCTCCTCTCTCAGCCGGGAAGAACCGCCTACAGCGGGAGTTCCGTCCCCACACCGGCGGCGACGGCCTTGTCGTAGATCTTCGCCGCCGTCGTCACGTCGAGGCCGGCGAAGCCGACGGTTTCGAAGAAGGTGATCTCCCGATCCGACCTTCTCCCCTCCACCCGTCCGAGGAGGAGGTCGCCCGCTTCCCCGTCGATGATCTCACTGGTGAAGGTCCCCTCCGCCATGGGCTTGATGAAATCGCCGGACTCGGCCAGCACGGCATCCCGGGAGTCCGCGAAGACCCTGTCGGCCCGCTGGATCAGCTCCGGACCGATCTCCTGCATATCCGGCGTGAAGGCGCCGACGCCATTCACATGGGCCCCTGGCTTCACCTGGTTGCCGTCCAGGACGGGCCTCTTGGAAGTGGTCACCGCGGTGATGATATCGGCCTCCGCCACGGCCACCGCGGGATCAGCAGCCGCTTCGATCCGGGCGCCGTAGGAGGCCAGCTCCCGGTTCATCCGCTCGGCGAAGTCCCTGGCCTTGGCGGCATCGATATCGAAGACCCGCACAAGCTCCAGATCCCGGACGGCCAGGATCGCCTCCAGCTGGCAGGGAGCCTGCCCGCCGGTCCCGAAGAGGGCCCCCACGGCGGCGTCCTTCCGGGCCAGAAGATCCGTCGCCGCACCGGCGCAGGCCCCCGTCCGGAGCTGGGTGAGGTAGGTGCCGTCCAGAATGGAGAGCACCTGCCCCGTCTCGCCGCTGACCAGCACCATTGTGGCCGGCACGGCGGGCAGCCCGCGCTTGACGTTCTCCGGGAAGACAGAGACGATCTTGACCCCCGCCTGACCGATCTCGCCGACGTAGGCCGGCATAAAGAGGGACTGCCCCGTCCCGCCGGGGATCTTGAGGTTCGTGCGGAGCGGTACGTCGGTTTTGCCCTCGGTGAGGAGCCGGAGGGCCTCCTTGTCGGCCTCGATGGCCTCCTTCATGCTGAAAACGCTCTGGATATCATCCTTGCTCAGTGCGAGCATGGTTCCACCTCCATGGAAAGTTGTTCCCCCGGGTTTCCCCAGCAGATCCTCTAGATCATACCACGGCCCTCCGGGTCAGCCCATTCCGGTGATTGACAATCGGCACCCCCGGGAATATGCTAATGCTCCAAATGAGTGAATACGAGCTGTGCGTGTCCGGTTGCTCCCACCGCAAACCGTCACGTCGGCAGACCGAGGGAGCGGTGGTTCTCCGTCAAGAGGGGGTGATGGGGTTGCGGCCCCAACCGATGCATAGACATGGCAATCCGGCGAACATCCCCCGAAAGGGG
This sequence comes from Synergistales bacterium, assembly GCA_021736445.1. NCBI lineage: Bacteria > Thermotogati > Synergistota > Synergistia > Synergistales > Synergistales bacterium. The sequence goes on from JAIPGA010000053.1 coordinate 15,532, forward strand.
GTGCTCGCCGCTGTGCTCATCCTCTGTGCGGCGGTCTCGCTGGTCGTTCATCCCGCAGCAGCAGGGGAGATCCGCCACCGCAACGCCCCTTCTTCCGTCCTGTCCCTCCAGACCGACGGGGAGGGTGGGCTCTACCTGGCCTCCGCAGAGAAAGGCGTGGTTGCCAACTGCTGCCGAAAACATTGACAAGCAGAGATGAACTTTTATAATTGTTTCATGAATTTGAGCGAATGGGCGAAAAACAACGGGATACATTACCGAACAGCATGGCGGTGGTTCAGGGAGGGGGAACTTCCCGTTCCGGCCAGACAACTGGAGACGGGAACAATCCTTGCCCTCGACAAGGATTGCGTCGGGGACTCGTTCTCGGGCAGGGTCGTCGTTTATGCCCGTGTTTCGGGACATGACCGGAAGGAAGGGCTTGACGGACAGGTGGCGAGCTGTCTGCGATTCGCCGAAGGATACGGCCTGAGCATTTCGGAACGGGTCACCGAAATCGGATCCGGCCTGAACGGACATCGGAAGAAGCTGCTGCGGATACTCGCCGATCCCTGTGTGAAGACCATCGTCGTCGAACACAGGGATCGCCTCTCTGAGCGGTTCGGCGCAGAGTACGTGGAGGCTGCCTTGGAGGCTCGGG
>JAIPGA010000054.1 GCA_021736445.1 Synergistales bacterium
GCTGCTACCGCGGCGGAACCGGCCGGACACGCCTCAGACCGCTCCGGTGGCAGCGGCGGGACAGCCTGGCGCTCCTGGCGGTGGTCGTCGTCGCCACCGGTCTGACCGCAGGGGACCGGCTGTGGCCCTTCTGACCTACGCAGCCAGGATCGCCTACGAGGGGGGCGCCTTCAGCGGCTGGCAGCGGCAGCCCAACGCCCCCACCGTACAGGCCGCCGTGGAGAAGGCCCTGGCGCTTCTCTGCGGCGAGCCTGTTGCCGTCACCGCGGCGGGCCGTACCGACGCCGGGGTGCACGCCCGCAGCCAGGTCATCTCCTTTTCCACAACCAGGGAACGGGACAATGCCACGCTGCGGAAAGCCCTGGACGCCAATCTCCCCGATACGGTGGCCGTCATGGACCTCCGTCGCGCCCCTCCGGGATTCGACGCCAGGCGGGACGCCACCTGGCGGGAGTACCTCTACACCATCTGGACGGGGCATGCCCTCTACCCGCAGCTCCGCCCCTATGTGTGTCGCGAACCGCGTCCCGTCGACTGGAACCAGGTGCAGGCCGCCTGCGCCCTCACCGAGGGGACCCACGATTTCGGCGCCTTCTGCCGCCGGTCCGAGCGCCCCGAAAACAGCGTCCGGACCCTCTACCGGGTACGGATGCGGCGGCGGGGTCCGCTGGTCCGCCTGCGTTTCCGCGGGACCGCCTTTCTCACCAACATGGTGCGCATCCTCGCGGGCAGCTATCTGGAGGTGGGGCGGGGCAGGCGGTCGCTCCGGTGGTTCCGCGACCTCCTGGAGGGTGCACAGCGGGAACAGGCAGGCCCCACGGCGGGGGCCCATGGACTGGTCTTCTGGAATGTGGGCTATGCGCCGGACCCATTCCGGCCGGAAAGAGGGCAATGAGGAGTATCATAGCAGGGGGATCCGCCGACTGTCCGATCGCCCGCCGGGGTGCCTACCTGGTATGATAGGAACGAAGCGGAGCAGAACGCCTTCCGGGAGGCCTGGTTCGGCGGAAGAGCGCCCTTCGCCGGCGGACCAGGCCTCCCGCAGCGATAGACGGAAACCGGCGAAGTCAAAAAGGGGGTTGCCGTGCGTGTTTGGTAGAGATATTGGAATAGATCTGGGAACCGCCTCTGTGCTGATCTACGTCCGGGGCAGAGGTGTGGTGCTCCGGGAACCGTCGGTGGTCGCCATCGACCAGAACAGCGAACGCATCCTCGCCGTCGGCGAGGACGCCAAACGGATGCTCGGGCGGACGCCCGGGCACGTCACGGCGGTCCGTCCCCTTCAGGACGGCGTGATCGCCAACTACACCATGACCGAAACCATGCTCCGGCATTTCATCAAGAAGGTCACCTCCGGGATGGTCAAGTTCTTCCGCAACCGGGTGATGATCTGCGTCCCCTCGGGCGCCACCGATGTCGAACGGAGAGCCGTCCTGGAGGCCGCCGTAGAGGTGGGCTCCAGGGAGGCCTACCTCATCGAGGAGCCCATGGCCGCCGCCATCGGAGCGGGGCTGGAGGTAGGCGAACCCAACGGCAACATGGTGGTGGACGTCGGCGGCGGCACCACCGACGTGGCCGTCATCTCCCTGGGCGGGATCGTCCTCTCCCGGTCGCTCCGGGTGGGCGGCGACAAGCTCCACGAATCCATCACCCGCTATGTCCGCAAGAAGTTCAACCTCGCCATCGGCGACCAGACGGCGGAGGATCTGAAGATCGGCATCGGCACCTGCGCCATGGACCACGAGGAGACCAGGGTCAAGATGAAAGGCCGCGATCTCGTCCTGGGCCTCCCCCGGGAGGTGGAGATCTCCAGCCGCGACGTGGCCGAGGCGATCCAGGACAACGTCCAGACCATCGTGGAGGGAATCCGCAACGTCCTGGAGTTAACGCCTCCCGAGCTCTCTGCCGATATTATCGATAGAGGGATCGTGCTGACCGGCGGGGGTGCGCTCCTGCGCGGCCTTCCCGAGCTGGTGTCCGAGCAGACCGAGATCACCTGCTACGTGGCCGAGGACCCGCTGGACAGCGTGGTCCGGGGCACAGGCAAGGCGCTGGACGAGCTCAACAAGCTCCGGGACTCCGGCACGGTCCTCTCGGCGCTGAGCAAGCGTGTCCGCAGGAAGATCCACAGCCAATAAGGAGGAATCCCCGTGTTCCGAGGACTCTACGCCGGCGCGTCCGCCATGCTCGTGCAGCAATCCAGGGCGGATGTGACGGCCAACAACCTGGCCAACGTCGATACCGCCGGATTCCGGCGGCGGATACCGGTGAACAAGTCCTTCCCCGAGCTGCTGATGGAGCGCATCGAGAATCCGCCCTCCGACAGCTACCCGCCCAAACCGGAGCGGATGCGGATGACCGACCCCATCGGCACCGCCTCCTTCGCCAACGTACTCTCCGAGACGGTGATGACCACCGGAGCGGGCCCGCTGCACGTCACCCACAACCCGCTGGACGCCGCCATCAACGGCGAGGGCTACTTCGAGGTCAGCGACGGCGCCGGCAACACCTTCTACACCCGTTCGGGGCAGTTCACCCGTGACGGTGTGGGGCGGCTCGTCACCCACGACGGCCGGTTCCTCCAGGGACAGGGCGGCCGCATCGAGACAGGCAGCGCCGTGGATGTCTCCATCAACGACGGCGGCCAGGTGATCGCCGACGGCCAGGCGATCGATCAGCTGCGGGTGGTGCGCTTCGAGCAGCCCACCTACCTCCGCCAGGTGGGCGACTCGCTGCTCACCGAGACCGACGCCTCCGGCGCACCCCAGCCCCTGGGCCAGGTGAACCTCGTCGGCGGAGCGGTGGAGGAGTCCAATGTGAACGTCGTGCAGGAGATGGTCGGCATGATCGAGGCCAACCGGGCCTACGAGGCCGCCGCCAAGACCGTCACCATCCAGGACCAGAGCGCCGAGAAGCTCATCACGAGCTACGGCGCCTAGCAGGGAGGGAGAACAGATGATCCGATCGCTGTGGTCAGGCGCCACCGGCATGATCGCCCAGCAGACCAACCTCGACGTGATCTCCAACAACCTGGCCAACGTCAACACCACAGGCTACAAGAAGACCCGTGCCGATTTCGAGGACCTCCTCTACCAGATCGACCGCGAACCCGGCGCCCCCGTGGAGCCCTCCTCCATGGTGCCCACAGGCATCCAGGTCGGCCTGGGCACCAGAGTAGTGGGCACCAACCGCCTCATGAGCCCCGGCAACCAGAAGGTCACCGGCAACCAGCTGGACGTCTCCATCGAAGGCGACGGCTTCTTCCAGGTCCAGCTGCCCGACGGGGACATCGCCTACACCAGGGACGGCTCCTGGAGCATCGACGGCGAGGGCCAGATCGTCACCTCCAACGGCTACCTCCTCCAGCCGGGGATCACCGTCCCCGAGGAGGCCGAGGAGATCACCATCAGCGCCACCGGCGACGTCAGCGTTCTGCTGCCCGGTGATCCGGAGCCCCAGAACATCGGCCAGCTCGAGCTGGCCCGTTTCGTCAACCCCGGCGGGCTCAAGGCCATGGGCAAGAACCTGTTCATGGAGACCCCCGCCAGCGGCGAGCCCCTGGTGGCCGAGCCCGGACAGGAGGGGCTGGGCACCACGCTCCAGGGCGTTCTGGAGATGTCCAACGTGGAGGTGGTGGAGGAGATGGTCAACATGATCGTCGCCCAGCGCGCCTACGAGGCCAACTCCAAGACCATCCAGACCGCCGACGATCTGCTCCAGATGGCCAACAACCTGAGGAGGTAGCGGTACCATGCGCCGCAGAGGCGTGGGTTCCCGCCTCCTCTGCCGCATCGTCCTCATCGCCTTCATCCTCTCTCCCGCCGCTTCCGCCGCGGCCGCCCCGGAGCTCACCGTCTCCCTCCCCAGGCGCTTCACCGCCAGGGAGGGAGCGCTCTATCTCGGCGAGATCGCCCGGCTCTCCGGCCGCGCCGAGGCGGTCCACCGGGCCTCCCTCGCCCGGGTCACCCCGACGGACGGCGCCATCACCCGCAACGCCGTGATCGACGCCCTGGTGCGGCGGGGGCTCGGCGGATACACCGTCTCGCTGGCCATGCCCGAACAGGTGACAGTGCGGCCCGAACCGCGGGTCGCCCGGGATGTCCGGGCCCTCTCCCGCTGGGCCTGGGGGCTCGATGTCCACACCGACGCCCCGGAGCCCCAGGGCCGACTCACCGGCCCCAGGAGCATCACCCCCGGCACGACCGCAACAGTCCTCCGGTACGACCACGACGGCTACCAGCAGGTCGTTCCCGTCACCATCCGATGGACCCAGCCTGCGCCGGTAGCCTTGCGGCGGCTCGACAGAGGGGATATCATCACAGGTGGAGACGTGGCGCTGCGCTTCGTGCTGCGCAGCGGCCTGGACCGTCCCGCCGGGATGCAGGAGGTGGTGGGCTCCAGAGCCGCCACCTATATCGAGAAAGGCGACGTGATCTATGACGGCCACATCGAGCCCGTCCCCGCCGTCCGGCGGGGCGAGGCGGTGCGTATCCGCGCCCGCTTCGGCTCCCTGGTCGTCGAAGCGCGGGGGGAATCCCTGCAGACCGCGACCCTGGGGGAGCGCGTGCGCGTCAAAAACCTCGCCAGCCGGGAGGTTCTGGACGGCACGGTGGTCGCCCCGGGCGTGGTGTTGGTGGAAGAAAGGGAGTGATCCCATGTTGCGAAAGACGGTAGCGCTGGCGCTCTTTCTGCTGCTCTGCGCCGTGCCGGCAGGCGCCCAGTCGCTCTGGGAGGACGGGTCCAGCCTCTACAGCGACCCCAAACCCGATCAGGTGGGCGACATCGTCACCGTGGTGGTTGAGGAGGAGACCTCCACCGAGGACGAGGCCGTCACCGAGCTGGACAAGCAGCACAACACGCAGGTCAGCGACGGCACCGGCATCCTGGACTTCATCAAGGAGCTCGGCGTCGCCGCCGGCATCACCACCCAGAACGAAGGGACCACCGAGCGGACCCACAGCATCGAGACCACCATCTCCTGCCTGGTCACCGAGGTGCTGCCCAACGGCAACCTGGTGATCGAGGGGATCCGAGACCTGCAGACCCACGAGGAGACCCTGAAGCTCCGCTTCCGGGGCGTGGTGCGGCCCCGGGACATCAACACCGACAACCAGGTGCAGAGCATCCGGGTGGCCAACGCCGAGCTCAGCGTGGACGGCAGGGGCTCCATCAGCAACGCCCAGAAACCCGGCCTGATCTCGCAGATCCTGGGGGTGCTCTTCTGATGGCGCACCGGAACCCCTCACTGCGGTGGATCCTTGCGGTCTGTGCGCTGCTGCTTGCCTTCGGCCTCCAGGCCGGCGCCGCCGACCATCCCGAGGTGCGCGTCAAGGACGTGGCCGACGTCCAGGGCGTGCGCTCCAACCAGCTCTCCGGCATGGGGCTCGTCGTCGGGCTCCAGGGCACCGGCGACGGCGGCGACATGGCGCCGCAGATGCTGCGCAACATGGCCGAACGCTTCGGCGTCGGCGTCCCGCAGGACGCCATCGAGAGCGGGAACGCCGCAGTGGTCATGGTGACCGCCAAGCTGGGGCCCTTCGTCCGGCAGGGACAGAACATCGACGTGCAGGTCAGCGCCATGGGCGACGCCGAGAGCCTCGAAGGCGGCGTGCTGCTGCAGACCCCGCTGAAGGCGGCCAACGGCAATATCTACGCCGTCGCCCAGGGGGCCATCTCCATCGGCGGCTTCTCCGCCGGCGGCCAGGCCGCCACGGTGACCCAGAACATCACCACCGTCGGGCGCGTCCCCGGCGGGGCCATCGTGGAGCGGGACGTGCCCAGCTCCTTCCACCGCAACGGCCAGATGGCCCTCCTGCTGCGGCAGCCCGACTTCACCACCGCCCAGCGGCTCGCACAGGCCATCAACAACCGCTTCGGCGACGTGGCCTACCCCGAAGACGCCAGCAGGGTGCGGGTGGCCATGCCGGCCGACTACACCGGAAGCCCCACCTCCTTTGTGGCCGATCTGGAACGCCTCCGCATCACCCCCGACGTGGCCGCCAGGGTGGTGGTCAACGAACGCACCGGCACCGTCGTCATGGGCGGCGACGTGCGGATCAGCGAGGTCGCCGTGGCCCACGGCAACCTCACCGTCCGGGTGGAGGAGGAGCCCGAGGTCTCCCAGCCCCAGCCCTTCGGCCAGGGGCAGACCGAAACCGTGCCGAGGACGGACGTCCAGGCCGAGGAAGAGCAGGCCCAGCTGCTGGCGCTGCCCGCCTCCAGCAGTGTCAAGGACCTGGTGGACGCCCTCAACAGCGTCGGCGCCACCCCCCGGGACATCATCTCCATCCTGCAGGCCATCAAGCAGGCCGGGGCGCTGCACGGCACACTGGAGATCATGTGATGGCCGGCGTTCAGGGCGGCGGCTCCCTCCCGCCGGAATTCCTGGTCTCCTCATCCCGACTGAGCCAGGGGGGTACAGAGGACAGCCGGGCGCTGAAGAAAGCCTGCCAGGAGTTCGAAGGGATCCTCCTGGCCATGCTCTGGAAGGACATGTACCAGCAGGCCGAGAGCCTCGGCGGCGAGGAGGAGCGCGGCCCCTTCGCCCCGCTGGAGGAGACCTCCATGGAGATGGCCGCCCACTCCCTGAGCCGGAAGGGCGGCGTGGGCCTCTGGAAGGTCCTCTACGACCAGCTGCAGAAGGGCATCCCCGAAACAGAGGGGGACGGCTCGTGACGGGCAGCCCTGCAGACAGCCCGGTGTCGCCGGAAAATCAACTCTGGTGGCACCGGGGTTTATTTTTCGGCTGTATCGGCTGCGGCCGCTGCTGCCGGGGCGCCCCCGGCGCCGTCTGGCTGACCCCGGAGGAGGAGCGGCGGATCGCCGACTTCCTGGGGATCGCCCCCCGCGCCTTCGCCAGGCGCTACATGCGCACCGCCCTGGGGCGCCCCAGCCTCCGGGAGCGCCGCAACGGCGACTGCATCTTCTACGACCCTCACCGCGCCGGCTGTGCCGTCTATCCCGTGCGGCCGCTGCAGTGCGCCCTCTTTCCCTTCTGGCCCTCGGTGCTCGAAAGCCCCGAAACCTGGGCACACCACGCCGCCGACTGCCCCGGCATGAACGACGGCGCCTTCCACAGCGCGGCGGCCATCCGGGCGGCCCTCCGAAGGGCGCCTTTTTCCGACCTCTAGCCGAAACAGAAGATTTCTTTCATTTCCTGTTGCCAATCGCGGAATTGTACGGTAAAGTTTGGCTATTGGTACTTGCAGGATCCACCCGGTATCCCCTACAATGTGAACCATGTTTGCCTTACGGTATAGTGACCAACGGCACGACAGGTGCCGAAACTGTAGAAGGAGGCAGGATCTATTATGGCGGATTTCAGCTTCAGCGTAGCCCCGGACGAGGTGTTCTCCACAATCGAGCACAATATGCTCAGGGACGGCTTCGATATTGTCATCGACATGGAGAAGTCGAAGGGCAGCCACATCGTCAACAAGATCAACGGTGACGAATGGCTGGACTTCTACACCTTCTTCGCGTCCTCTCCCTTCGGCATGAACCACGAGAAGCTCGCCAACGACGAGTTCAAGGAGAAGATCTTCCGGGCGGCTATCAACAAGGTGGCCAACTCCGACGTCTACACCCAGGAGATGGCCGAGTTCGTCAAGACCTTCAGCGAGGTCGCCATGCCCAAGGGGATGGAGCACCTCTTCCTGATCGACTACGGCACCCTGGCCGTGGAGAACACCTACAAGATCGCCATGGACTGGAAGGTCCGCAAGCTGCTTTCCCAGGGCAAGGTCACCAAGGGCGAAGCCAGAGCGGGAACCAGGGGCACCAAGATCATCCACTTCAACGAGGCCTTCCACGGCCGTTCCGGCTATACCCTCACCGTCACCAACACCCACGACCCCAACAAGACCCAGTACTTCGCCAAGTTCCCCGACTGGCCCAGGGTCATCAACCCCAAGATCACCTGGCCCATGGAGGACAACCTGGATAACATCAAATGGCTGGAGCATGTCTCCCTCAAGCAGATCCGCGACGCCATCGAGATGGACCCCGACGACATCTGCGCCCTGGTCATCGAGACCATCCAGGGCGAAGGCGGCGACAACCAGTTCCGCACCGAGTTCTTCAAGGAACTCCGCAAGATCTGCGACGAGTTCGATGTCCTTCTCATCCTCGACGAGGTCCAGTGCGGCATGGGCATCACCGGCAAGATGTGGGCCTTCGAGCACCACGACATCCAGCCCGACGTCTTCGCCTTCGGCAAGAAGGCCCAGATCTGTGGCTGCGTCGCCGGCCCCCGCGTGGAGTGCGTCGACGAGAACTGCTTCGTCACCCCCAGCCGCATCAACTCCACCTGGGGCGGCAACCTCGTGGACATGGTCCGCGGCACCCGCTACCTGGAGGTCATGCGCGACGAGAACATCCTGGACTACGTGGGGAACGAAGCCGGTCCGCACCTCCTCAAGGGCCTCCACGAACTCAAGAAGGAATTCCCCAACCTCATCTCCAACGTCCGGGGCAAGGGCCTCATGTGCGCCTTCGACTTCCCCAACACCGAGCTGCGCGACAGGTTCCTCAAGGCCTGCCACGCCCGCAAGATGCTCATCCTCCCCTGCGGCAGCGTCACCATGCGTTTCCGCCCCGCCCTCAACGTGCCGCTGAAAGACATCGACAAGGGCATGGAGGTCGCCCGGGACGTCCTGAAGAGCGAATTCTAACATCCCTCGCAGGCAAAACAGACAGACCAGCCGGAGGCGTCTTCGGACGCTTCCGGTTTTTTCGTATCCACCGGGCCGGAAGGCCCGCCGAAAACGCGGGAATGTGGTAAGGTAACGGCGGGAGGGAAGCCATGTCCGTACTCGCAGAGGTCAACTGGACACTCATCTTCATCCTGATTCTGATCAGCGCCGCCGTCGCCTATGTGGGCGACTTTCTGGGCATGCGCATCGGCCGCAGGCGGATCTCGCTCTTCGGCATGCGCCCCAAGCACACCACATCCTTCGTCACCGTTGTCACCGGCGTGCTCATCACCCTGGTCACCCTCTCCGTGCTGGCCTCCACATCGGAGACCGTACGCACGGCGCTCTTCAAGCTGCGCATGGTGCAGCGGCAGATCGACCAGCTCAGCTACCAGCTCGACGAGAGCCGGGAGCGACTGAGCGAGATGGAAGGCCGCCTCAACGAGAGCCTCGAAGAGCTCGCCGCCAAGCGCACCGAGCTCCGGCAGGTGGAAGAGCGGCTGGCCGCGAAGGAGCAGGAGCTGGAGGAACTCCGGGCCCAGAACCAGGAGGTCCGCAGCCAGGCCCGGCTCGCCGAAGCGCGGCGCTCCGTCCTGGAGGAGGAGCTGGACCGCCTGGCCAAGGTGCGCGAATCCCTGCAGGAATCCATCACCGCCCTGCAGCGCGGCCTGGAGCAGGTCCGGGAGGGACGGATCGTCGCCATGGCCGGCGAGGTGCTCGCCCAGATCGTGGTGACCCCCCAGGAGAGCTACGCCCCCGATGCGCTCATGCAGGCCCTCACCCAGCGCGCCTCCTACGCCGTGGCCCAACGGATACAGGCGGCCCCCGAGGAGACGGAGATCCAGCCCGTCCCCGGCACGGAGGAGGCCCTGGAGCAGGCCCTGGACAAAGCCGGGGAGCAGCGGATGGTCCTGCGCTTTGTGGCCGCCGGCAACGCCGTCTACAAAGAGGAGGTGGTCTGCGGTCTGGCCGCCTTCGAAAGCAAACGCATCTACCCCGACGGCGTCGTCCTCGCCGAGGAGCGGATGCCCGGCGGTCTCGCCCAGCCCGAGGCCGAACGGCGGCTCCACATGCTGCTGCGCCGCGTCAACAAGAAGGCCACCGACGACGGCATCCTGCGCGACCCCCTGCGCGGCACCGTGGGCAACCTGGGCGCCGTGGAGTTCTTCGACGCCGTGGACCGCATCGCCGACGCCGGTACCCCCGTCCACGTCCGGGTGGTCACCACCGACGATATCTACACCGAGGGGCCGGTGCGCATCAGCATCGAGATCGACGGGATCCCCCGGGAGACCGACAAAGGTGTATAATACAGTCCGGAGCCGGTGCGCAACCGGTTCCACTTCATTCCAATCACAAAAAGGAGGCAAATACAGATGATCATCGCTTCCTGTCAGGTCTGCGGCGAGGTCAAGGTGCTGGCCGGCGAGCCCGACACCGACGGCATCGCACGCACCACCTGGATATGCCCGCGCTGCGGCACGGGGCAGGTCATGCAGCTGCAGGTCAGCACCGACGCCCGGGGCGGCGATCTGCGCAAGATCTGCGGCGGCATGTCGGTGAGCAAGGATGGGGAGTACATCTCCGTCGGCAACACGGGGTAGGCCGTGCCCACCAGCGACTACAACTTCTACGACAGCAAGTACGCCGTCAGGCCCGAGGACATCCAGCGGCTCTACCGCTTCACCCACTGGGGGCGCAGCCGTTCGCCCGACGCGATCCGCACCATGCTCGACAACAGCAGCCTCTGCTTCTCCGTCCACCACCGGCGGACGGTGGTCGCCTTCTGCCGCCTCATCACCGACTTCGTCTTCCGCGCCTCCCTCTGGGACATCCTGGTCCACCCCGACCACCAGGGCAAAGGCCTGGGCACGGCGCTGATCGACTATGCCCTGGAGCATCCCGCGGTCCGCGACATCCCCCTGATCATCACCTACACCGGCGACCTCTCGCCCTTCCTCGCCCGGCAGGGCTTCGAGAGCACCGAAGGCGCCATGATGCTCCTCCGCCGACCCATCGAGTACTCCTGATCCAGCGAAAGAGGTGAGGCCGATCGTCAAGGAATACTCCCCCTTCACGCCGGGCATCCCCGTTCCGCCGGAGCATTTCGTCGGACGGCAGGAGGAGACCCGCCGGATCGCCCGTACCGCCCAGCGCGCCCTGGCCGCAGGGAGCGTGGAGCGCATCTTCGTGGAAGGCCCGCGCGGAATGGGCAAGAGCTCCCTCTGCACCTTCGCCGCCACGGCGGTGGAGAAGGACAACGACATCCTGGTGGTGCGCGTCTCCCTGGGCGGCGTGCGGACCCTCCGGGGGCTGGTCCAGCGGCTTTTCAACGGCCTGGTCCGGATCCCCAGCGGGAACCGGTGGTTCACACCCATCCGCAGGCTCTTCCGGCAGCATATCGAGAAGGCCGACATCTTCGGCGTCACCGTCAACTTCAAGGCCACCGGGCAGGATCTGGACGCCGCCGTCAACGACTTCCCCGGTGCGCTGCGCGGTCTCATGGAACGGCTGGAGCCCTACAGCCCCGGGGGGCTGCTCTTTGTGCTGGACGACATCAACGGCATCGCCGACTCCTGGGAGTTCGCCAACTGGTTCAAGAGCACCGTAGACGGCCTGGCCCAGGCCCCGGCGGAGGAGCGGGTGGCCGTCACCTTTCTGCTGGTGGGGATCGCCGAACGCCGCCTGAGCATGGTCCGCCATCAGCCGTCGCTGGACCGGATGTTCGACATCCTCCGCGTGGGCACCCTCGCCGCCGAAGACGTGCGCCGTTTCTACCGCCGTGCCTTCGCCTCCGCCGGCGTCACGCTGGACGACGAGGCCCTTGCGTGCATGGAGCGCTTCTCCCAGGGATATCCCGTTTTCCTCCACGAGATCGGCGACGCCGTTTTCAACGAGGACGACGACGAGCATATCTCCCGGCAGGACGCCATGAACGGCGTGCTCTCCGCCACCAGGATCATCGGCGACAAGTACATCGCTCCAGGCGTACTGGAGGCCATCAGCAGCAGGCGCTACCGGGGGATTCTGGGCAAGCTCGGCGGCTACTGGCAGGAGGAGGGCGCCTTCGGCGAGATCCGCCGTGCTCCCTTCAAGGAGCGCCTCTCCGCACAGGAGACCGGCGTGCTGGACAACTTCCTGCGCAAGATGGTGGAACTCGGCGTCCTGGTCCACAGCGGCGGCCGGCGCTCCGGCACCTATCATTTCGTGAACATCCTCTACGCCCTCTATTTCGGGCTGCTGTGGGAGACCGACGAACCTGACTCCTGATTGGTATTTGCTGTACGGCAATGCCGTATTGACACCGGCGGCCGCTGCGGCTATAACGTACCCATGCGAACGTACAGTCGCGACGATGCCCCGGCGGGGCGGCCGGGGCATTCCCGCGACCGACACTAGGAGGTGCGCCCATGGCAGAACAGTTTCTGATCACATCCGAATCCGTCACCGAAGGACACCCGGACAAGCTTGCCGACCAGATCTCCGATGGAGTGCTCGACGCCATCCTCGCCGAGGACCCCATGGGACGCGTCGCCTGCGAGACCACCGTCACCACCGGCCTGGTTCTCGTGGCCGGCGAGATCACCACATCCTGCTACGTGGACATCCCGCGGCTGGCCCGGTGGGTCATCAAGGACATCGGCTACACCCGCGCCAAGTACGGCTTCGACGGCGAGACCTGCGCCGTCCTCTCGGCCATCGACGAGCAGTCCTCCGACATCGCCCAGGGCGTGGACAGGGCCCTGGAGGTGCGGGAGTCCCAGATGACCGACGACCAGATCGACAACATCGGCGCCGGCGACCAGGGCATGATGGTGGGCTACGCCTGCGACGAGACCGAGGAGTACCTCCCCATGCCCATCGCCCTGGCCCACCGCCTCTCCCGAAGGCTCTCCCAGGTCCGCAAGGACGAGATCCTCCCCTACGTCCGTCCCGACGGCAAGACCCAGGTCACCCTGGAGTACGAAAACGGCACCGCCCTCCGGGCCGACACCATCGTGGTCTCCACCCAGCACCACCAGGATGTGGAGCCCAGGACCCTGGAGCGGGACATCATCGAGCAGGTGGTCAGGCCCATCGTCCCCGAACACCTCCTCACCGGCAGGACACGCTACCTGGTGAACCCCACAGGACGGTTCGTCATGGGCGGCCCCATGGCCGACACCGGCCTCACCGGACGGAAGATCATGGTGGACACCTACGGCGGTCTGGTGCCCCACGGCGGCGGCTGCTTCTCCGGCAAGGACCCCACCAAGGTCGACCGCTCCGCCGCCTACATGGCCCGCTACGCCGCCAAGAACATCGTCGCCGCCGGACTGGCCGCAAAGTGCCAGATCCAGGTGGCCTACGCCATCGGCGTGGCCCATCCCGTCTCCATCATGGTGGAGGCCTTCGGCACCGGCAAGCTGCCCAACCACCAGCTCACTGCCCTGGTGCGGGAGCACTTCGACTTCCGGCCCGCCGCCGTCATCCGGGACCTCAAGCTGCGGGCGCCGCAGTACCGCCGCCTCGCCGCCTACGGCCACATCGGCCGGGTGGACCTGGACCCCCTGCCGGTCTGGGAGAAGACCGACAAGGCCGAGGCCCTGGCCACCGCGGCGGAGCGCCTCTGAGGGAGCACCGCCGATGAAGGGCGGCACAGCGCGCGGGAGGCCCGGGGCCCTGCCCCTCCTCCCGCGTCTGCTCGCCCACATCCTCTGGCCCGACCACTGCCCCGTCTGCAGGCGGATCGGCGTCCCCGCCTGCGAGGCCTGCCTCGTCGGCCTCCTGCGGGACACCCCGGTCTGCTGCCTCTGCGGCCGTCCCTGGCCCTGCAGCTGCAACGCGCGCAGCCTCCCCCTCCACAGCGGCGCGGAACACCAGGGGCTGCCCCGGGAGCTCGTCCACCGCCTCAAGTACGGCGGAAGGCGGAGCCTCGCCCGCCCCATGGGACGCGCCCTCGCCCAGGTCCTGCCCCGGCCCCGCACCCCAGCCTGCCTCGTCCCCGTGCCGCTCCACGCCACAGGCAAACGCCGATTCAACCAGTCAGCCCTCATCGCCCGCGGCCTCGCCGACACCTGGGGCCTGCCGGTGCGGCATCCCCTGCGGTGGACGGATACCCGGCCGCCCCAGGTCGGCCGTACCGGCCCGGAACGGCGGGAGCTCCCACCGGAGGCCATGACCGCCGATACTACACCAGGTACCGCAGAGGCGTGTATAATAGTAGACGACGTGGCGACCACCCGCGCCACCCTCCGGGCAGCCGCCGGCGCCCTGTGGAGAGCGCGCCGCGACGTGGCCGCCGCGGTCACATGGACCCGATCCGGAACACCGAGCGAGGGAGGAACGAGCGATGGATAACCCCAATATGAATCTGCGGCGGTGCTACTTCTGCGGCAAGGCCTTCGTGAGCCCCAGCCGGACCATGGTCTGTCCCGACTGCCGGGAGAAACTGGAACAGCTCTACTTCCAGGTGCGCGACCTCCTGCGGGATTCCCCGGGGACACCGCCCACGGTGCGCGGCATCGCCGAGGAACTCGGCGTGGACGAGCGGATGGTCCAGCTTCTGGTGGACGAAGGGTGGATCCAGCGCAACATCGACGACAGCACCCACTGTTCCCTCTGCGGCAAGCCGATCAAAAACGGCCGGCTCTGCGAGGACTGCGCCCGCAAGATGGACTACACCAAAAGCGGAGGCGACCGCAACCGCAACCCCAGAAACCCCTTCGGCGGCGCCAGGAGCTCCCTCCATGCCTCCGATCGCTACCGCCGCGACCGGCGGCACCGGTAGAGATCGGCCCCGGGAGCGTCATTCCCTGCTAAAGCCCTCCCCGGGCCGTTCCGATACATGCAGTGAGAACGAAAACGGGGTGATGCACGTGATCGATAGAATCCATGGAATCCCTGGCATCCAGAACATCCGCAAGAGCGCCGGCAAACAGCAGAAACCCGCCCAGAGCGGACAGAAGGACGGCGTGGAGTTCAGCTCCTTCGCCAGGGAGCTGGGCAAGGCCGCCCAGGAGCTCAGGAAGGTCCCCGAGGTCCGCACCGAGAAGGTGGAGGCCCTCCAGCGGCAGATCAACAGCGGCACCTACCGCCCCGACACCGAGCTGATCGCCCGGCGCATGCTCCAGGCAGGCCTCCGCAACGCAGGCGAGGAGTAAACCCCCGATGACGGCCAGCCTGAGCCGCATCCTGGAGGAGCAGGCCGGCGCACTGGAAGAGATGTGGGGAGTGGTGGTGGAGCAGCGGGAGGCGCTCAAGGCGGGGCGTCTCTCTTCGTTACAGGAGCTCCAGCAGCGGCTCCAGAAACACTCCTTCCGGGCCCGCACCCTCGAAGCCGAACGGGAGAAGCAGACCAACCTCCTCGCCGCCCGGCGGGGCTGCGAACCCACCGTGTCGGCCATCGCCGAAACCGAAGGGGGCGAAGCGGCCCGGGAGCTCAGGGAGCGCGCCGACCGCCTCTCCATCGCCGTGCGCAAGCTCCAGTCGGAGATGCAGATCCTCAAGAACCTCATCGAGGAGAGCGCCGCCCTCCATCAGGTGATGATCGACGAGTGGCGCCGCGTGGAGCGGGCCGCCGCCTTCCGCGGCGGCATGGATTTCCGCGGATAAGAGAGGAGAGCCTCCCATGATCAACAGCTTCTTCGGACTCGAGATGGGCAAGCGTGCCCTCAGCTACTTCCGCCAGGGCATGGACACGGCGGGCCACAACATCGCCAACGCCGACGTGGAAGGCTACTCCCGGCAGCGCGTGGAGGCCTCGTCCACCACACCCTTCACCGAACCCGGCCTCGCCCGGCCCGCCATCCCCGGCCAGATCGGCACCGGCGTCAAGATGGACGCCATCACCCATATCCGCAGCGAGTTCCTGGACAAGCAGTACCAGGAGGAGACCACCCTCCAGGGCTACTGGAACCGCATGGAAGAGGCCGTCGATCAGGTGGAGATGTTTGTCCAGGAGCCCAACGGCGAGGGCTTCAAGATCGCCATGGATAACTACTGGAGCGCCCTGCAGGAGCTCCAGAAACGCCCCGACGACAGCTCCACCAGGGTGAACCTGGTGGAGACCACCAAGAACATGACCACCTTCCTGGACCAGCTGATCACCAACTACGACCAGTACCGCACCTCCCTCAACGAGGACCTGAAGCTCAAGGTGCAGGAGGCCAACGACCTCATCGACCAGATCGCCTCGCTGAACACCACCATCGCCGAGATCGAAGGCCTCGGCCAGAACGCCAACGACCTGGTGGACCAGCGCATCCTGAAGGTGGAGAAGCTCTCGGAGCTCATCGACTGCAAGCC
>JAIPGA010000055.1 GCA_021736445.1 Synergistales bacterium
CTCGCCGCCATCCAGCAGGAGATCATCGCCCTCTGCCGGGCCGTTCAGTCCCCGCCTGGCGTGGCCTGTATGGGGCCCGAAGGCTCCTTCTCCCACCAGGCGGCGCTGAAGGCCGTCGGGCACGGCGCGAACCTCCACTTCGTCGACGGCCCCCGGGAGGTCTTCCGGGCACTGGAAAACCGGGAGACCGAGCTTGGCCTGGTGCCCGTGGAGAACACCATCGAAGGGGTGGTCTACGCCGCGCTGGACGCCTTCGCCGCCTCGCCCCCGGAGCTGCAGGTGCTCCGGGAGATCCGGCTGCCCATCCGTCACGTTCTCGGGACCCACGCAGGAGATCTGAAGGAGATCCGGGAGGTCCGCTCCCATCCTCAGGCGCTGGCCCAGTGCCGCCGCTGGCTGGACAGCCACCTGCCGGGCATCCCCAGAACACCTGCGGCCTCCACCAGCGCGGCCGCCCGGGCGGCCGCTGCGGAGAGCAGCATCGCCGCCGTCTGCAGCGAACTGGCCGCCCAGGCCAACAGCCTGCCGGCATTGGCGCAGAACATCCAGGACGAAGCCCACAACACCACCCGGTTCTGGGTGGTGGGACGCCGAGGGGCCGCCGCGGGCCCGGAGAACAAGACCTCCCTGCTCTTCGTGGTCTCCCACACGCCGGGCTCGCTGCTCTACGCTCTCGATCCGGTGCGGGAGGAGGGCCTGAACCTGATGCTCATCCAGTCCAGGCCGCTGCCGGGCAACCCCTTCGAGTATCTCTTCTTCGTGGATCTGGAGGGCCACCTGGAGGAACAGCCGGTGGCCCAGACCATCGAATCCATGCGTTCCCGCTGCTTCCGGCTGCGGGTGCTCGGTTCCTACCCCTGCGGGTAGACCACCGCACCTGCATCGACGGCGTCGCGCAGCGCGGTCGTGAAGGCCCGCACCTCGTCGGCCAGGCGCTGCGGATCGCCGCCGTAACGCTCCACCAGCCGGACAATGGCGCTGCCCACCACCACGCCGTCCACCAGGGGCGCCACGGCTGACGCCTTCTCCGGCCCGTCGATGCCGAAGCCCAGGGCCAGGGGGAGCGGCACATGCCGCCGCACGCGACGGATGTAGTCTTCCATCGGGCCGTAGAGACCGCCTTCCTGGCCTGTGATCCCCAGCAGAGAAACGCAGTAGACAAAGCCCCGGGCCCGGCGGCCGATCTCCGCCAGCCGGGCCTCGGAGACATTGGGCGAAGCCATGAGGATCCCAGCCACACCGGAGGACGCCAGCATATCGAAGAAGGCCTCCCCTTCGTCGTAGGGCAGATCCGGTACAATCACGCCGGATACGCCGGCCCCGGCGGCATCCGCGGCGAAACGCTCCTCGCCGTAGCGGAGGATGGGGTTGTAGTAGCCCATCAGGACCAGCGGCACCGTAACATCACCCCGGAGGTCCCGCACCAGCTCCAGCACGCCCTCCAGCGTCGCTCCCGCCCGGAGAGCCCGCTGTCCCGCCGCCTGGATCGCAGGGCCGTCGGCCTGGGGGTCCGAGAAGGGGATCCCCAGCTCGATCAGATCGGCCCCGGCCTCCTGAAGAGCCGAAACCAGCGGGCGGGTGGTCGCCAGGTCGGGATCACCGGCCGTGATGTAGGGAATCAGCGCCGTTTTGCCGGTAAAGACATCAGTCAGTCCCGCCATGGGGGTTTCCCTCCTCTTCGAGATAGTCCCGCACGGAGGCCATGTCCTTGTCGCCCCGTCCGGAGAGGTTGACCACCACCAGGCTCTCCCGCGGCATCGCCGGAGCCGTCCTGACGGTCTGGGCGATGGCATGGGAGCTCTCCAGCGCCGGAATGATCCCCTCCAGCCGCGAGAGCAGCTGGAAGGCCTCCACGGCCTCGGCGTCGGTAACGGCGGTGTAGGCCACCCGCCCCGACTCCTTGAGGGTGCTGTGCTCCGGCCCCACGCCGGGATAGTCCAGCCCCGCCGAGATGGAGTAGGCCTCGATCACCTGGCCGTCGTCGGTCTGCAGCAGGTAGGAGCGGCTCCCGTGGAGCACACCGACACTCCCCGCGCCGAGGGTGGCGGCGTGCTCGCCTGTTTCGACGCCCCGTCCGGCGGCCTCCACGCCGATCATCGCCACCTCCCGGTCCTCCAGAAAGGGATGAAAGATCCCCATGGCGTTGCTGCCGCCGCCGACACAGGCCACCAGCAGATCGGGCAGGCGGCCCTCGATCTCCCGCACCTGCTGCCTGGTCTCGTCGCCGATCACCCGCTGGAAATCCCGCACCATCGCCGGGTAGGGACGGGGCCCCACCACGGAACCGATGATGTAGTGGGTGTCCTCCACGCGGGCCACCCAGTGGCGGATGGCCTCGTTGGTAGCGTCCTTGAGGGTGCCGTTGCCGCTGGTCACGGGGATCACCTCCGCCCCCAGCAGGCGCATGCGGTCCACGTTGACGGCCTGTCGGCGCATGTCCTCCCGGCCCATGAAGACGGCGCACTCCATGCCGAAGCGTGCGGCCGCCGTGGCGGCGGCCACGCCGTGCTGTCCGGCGCCGGTCTCGGCGATCACCCGGCGCTTCCCCAGCCGGCGGGCCACCAGCGCCTGACCGAGGGCGTTGTTGATCTTGTGGGCCCCGGTATGGTTCAGGTCCTCCCGTTTGAGATAGACCCTCGCCCCGCCGAGATGTTCGGTCAGACGGCCGGCGAAGGTGAGCGGCGTGGGCCGTCCGCTGTACCGCCGCAGCAGGTCCCGGAACTCCCCCTGGAACCCCCCGTCGCTCCGGAGGGCCTCGTAGGCCCTCTCCAGCTCGTCCAGCGCCGGAATCAGCGTCTCCGGCACATAACGCCCCCCGAAGGATGTCCGTTCCCGGGTCGGCATATCGACAACACGCTTCATTGCGTTCTCCTCCCCATCTCCATCTCGTCGTTTCCCGCCCGCCGAACCACCATTACGGCACGGCGCAGCAGCTCTCCGTCCTTGACGCCCGGCGACCTTTCCACCCGGCTGTTCAGATCCACCGCGGCGGGCCGGCAGCGCCGGAGGGCCTCCTCCAGGTTCTCCGGCCCCAGTCCGCCTGCGAGGATAAAGGGGCGTACCGGCCGCGCCGCCTCCACCAGCTCCCAGGGGAAGGCCCTGCCGGTTCCGCCGCTCTTTCCGCCCGCCCTGGTGTCCAGGAGGAGATAGTCCGCCCCCGCGCAGGCGACGGCACGGCGCATGTCCTCCTCCGAGGCGATGCCGAAGGCCTTGATCGTCGCCAGAGGCTGGGCGGCCATCAGCTCTCCCGGTTCGTCGCCGTGGAACTGGAGGTGCGTAAAGAGCCCGCTCGCCGTCACACGCTGCAGCTCCTCCCGGTCCGGGTTGCGGACCACCGCCACGGTGGCCGTAAAGGGCGGGATCTCCTCCACCAGGTCGGCCACCCGCTCCAGCGTTACCTGCCGGGGGCTCCCGGCGAGGATGAACCCCAGGGCGTCCACACCGAGCGCCACGGCGGCCTCCACATCCTCTCTCCGCGTGAGACCGCAGACCTTGATCCGCGTCATCGCTGCGGCACCCCCTTCAACGCACCCACAGCCGCAGCCGGGTCGGCGGCGCGCATCAGCATCCCCCCCACCAGGACCGCGTCGGCCCCGGCCGCCCGAAGGCGCGCGGCGTCCTCCGCCGTCGCCACACCGCTCTCGGCGACGACGACACGGCCCTCTCCGGCACCGAGGCGCTCCATTTCGGCGATGAGGCGCTCGGCGACGGAGAGGTCCACCGTGAAATCCCGCAGGTTGCGGTTGTTGATGCCGATCACCCCGGCGGGGACCTCCAGCGCCCGGGAGAGCTCCGCCTCGTCGTGGACCTCCACGAGGGCCTCCATCCCCAGTTCGTGCACCCGCGCCAGCATCGACCCGAGGCGGGGGCCCTCCAGGAGCGCGGCGATGAGCAGCACCGCGTCGGCGCCGAGGAAGAAGCTCTCTTCGATCTGCAGCGGATCGACGAGGAAATCCTTCCGCAGCAGCGGCACCCGGCGTTCCCCGCCGGCCTGATCGGCCAGGCTGCGAAGGTCCGCTCCGCTTCCTCCGAAGAAGGGCCCGTCGGTGAGCACCGACAGCGCATCGGCTCCGCCCCTGATGTAGGCCGCCGCTTGATCCCGCGGGTCGATCCCGGCGGCGATCGCCCCGGCGCTGGGGGAGGCCCGCTTGATCTCGGCGATCACCGAGAGGCCGGCACCGCCCAGGGCCTCCGCCAGGGAGCGTCGCGGCGCCCGAAGCCTCTCCACCTCCCGCCGCTTCTCCGCAGCGATGCGGTGGAGGGTCATGCCGCTCCCTCCTGCCGGGCGGCCGCGAAGGCCGCCACGGTGCGCACCCTGGCCGCGGCAAGGCCGCTGTCGATCACCTCTTCGGCCATCCGGGCCCCCTTTTCCAGGGAGTCCACCCGCCGGGCCGTGTAGAGCGCCGCTGCAGCGTTCAGCACCACCACATCCCGCCTCGGTCCCCGCTCCCCCCGGAAGACCGCCTCGACGATCCGCCGGTTGTCATCGGCCGTCCCGCCGGCGGCGAAGCCCGGTTCGGCGCCGGGCAACCCGACATCGCCGGGATGGAGCTCCATCTCGCGCACCGCTCCACCATCGAGCATGCAGACCCGGTTGGCCCCGCTCAAGGAGAGCTCGTCCAGTCCGCCGTGGCCGTGGACCACCATGGCCCGCTCCACGCCGAGGCGCCCCAGCACCTCCGCCATGGTACGCACCAGTTCGGAGGCGAAGACCCCCATGAGCTGGCAGTCCGGCCGCGCCGGGTTGGTCAGCGGCCCCAGCACGTTGAACACCGTCCGCAGTCCCAGCGCCTTCCGCACGGGAACGACATTCTTCATGGCGCTGTGGAAGAAGGGAGCAAAGAGAAAACCGAAGCCGGTGGTCTCCACCGAGGCCGCCACATCCTCCGGCGAGCCGAGCAGCGGGATCCCCAGCGCCTCCAGCACATCGGCGCTGCCGCAGCGGCTGGAGACCGACCGGTTGCCGTGCTTGGCCACCGCCACGCCCGCCGCAGCGGCGATCAGCGCCGCCGCCGTGGAGATGTTGAAGGTGCCCGCCATGTCGCCGCCCGTTCCCACCACATCGAGCAGCGGCGACCGCCTGATGCACAGGGGAGTGGCCTTCTCCCGCATCACCCGGGCCGCCCCGGCGATCTCCGCCACCGTCTCCCCCTTCACCCGGAGACCGGCCAGAAAGGCCGCCACCTGGGCCTCCGCTTCGGTGCCGTCCATGATGGCCTCCATAGCCCCGGCCATCTCGCTGTCTGTCAGGTCCACCCTGGTCATGATCTTCTCCAGCTGTCTCTGCAACATCACACTCAGCTCCTCTCGTCAATCCTGCTCTCGTCAATCCTGTCTGTAGCGTTCAGGCAACAGACTGTCCGTAAAAATTCTGCAGCAACGCCATGCCGCCCTCGGTGAGGATCGACTCGGGGTGGAACTGCACCCCGAAGAGCGGCAGCACCGGATGCTCCAGCGCCATGATCGTTCCGTCGCCGGTGCGGGCCGTCACCGCCAGTTCGGCGGGGAAACTGCCGGGATCCAGCACCAGCGAATGATAGCGGGTGGCCCTGAACGACGGCGGCATCCCCGCAAAGAGCCGGCTGCCGCCGTGGGTGATCGCCGACACCTTGCCGTGGCAGGGGGCCTCGCCCCGGACCACCCGCCCGCCGAAGACCTCCCCGATGGCCTGGTGCCCCAGACAGACCCCCAGGATGGGGATCTCCCCGGCGAAGGCGCGGATGGCCGCCTCGGAAACCCCCGCCCGGTCGGGCGTCCCCGGCCCCGGGGAGATCACCATATGGCTGGGGGCCATCGCGGCGATCTCCTCCGAGGAGATCCCGTCGTTGCGGGCCACCGCCACCTCGCCGAGGACCGCCAGATACTGCACCAGGTTGTAGGTAAAGGAGTCGTAGTTGTCGATCACCAGAATCACTGCAGACCACACCCCTTCCCCGCCGCTTCCAGGGCCGCGAAGAGCGCCCCCGCTTTGCTTCGGGTCTCCTCGTACTCCCGCTCGGGGACCGAGTCGTAGACGATCCCCGCACCGGCCTGGACGGTGACCCGGTTTCCCCGCCGGAGGATGGTCCGGATGGTGATGCAGCTGTCCAGATTGCCGTCGAAGCCCACGTAGCCCACGGCCCCGGCGTAGGGCCCGCGGGGAACCCCCTCCAGCTCCTCGATGAGCTCCATGGCCCGAATCTTTGGCGCCCCCGAGACCGTGCCCGCCGGAAAGGTCGACGCCAGCACATCCAGAGCGCTCAACGCGGGAAGCCTGGTCCCCTCCACCTGGGAGACGATGTGCATCACCTGCGAGTAGTGCTCCACCCCCATCAGCTCGGTGACATGGACCGATCCGGTCCCGCAGACACGGCCCAGGTCGTTGCGGGCCAGATCCACCAGCATGAGGTGCTCGGCACGTTCCTTCTCGTCGGCCAGCAGCTCCGCCGCCAGCGCCTCGTTCTCCGCCGGCGATCCGCCCCGCCGACGGGTGCCCGCCAGCGGACGGGTGGTGACCCGCCCGCCTTCCACCTTCACCAGCACCTCCGGCGAGGAGCCCAGCAGCTCGCACTCCGGCAGGTCCAGCACAAAGAGGTAGGGCGAGGGATTGCCCGCTTTGAGCGCTTCGTAGATATGGAGGGACGGCAGGTCCGTCTCCGCCGAGAAGGCCTGGGAGAGCACCACCTGGCAGACCTCGCCGGCGAGGATGTGTTCCTTCCCTCTCCGCACCATCTCCAGGAAGGTCTCCTTCGGCATGTGGGGCTCCATCCCCCCCAGCGAGAAGGGCCCTCCAGGGGATTCCCCGGTGGGTTCGTCGAGGCGGCGCGCCAGATCCTCCAGCCGCGCCCGTCCCCGCCGGTAGCAGCCCTCCCGTTCCTCCCCGGTCGCTCCATCCGGCACGGCGACATTGTGGATCAGCTGGATCCGCTCCAGCCTGTGATCCATGGCCACCACAGTGGGAAAGCCCATCAGCACCGCCCGGGGCAGATCCCCCGGCATCAGGGTCCGGCCGCTCTCGTGGAAGAGGGTCTCCCACTCCTCCACCATGCCGTAGCCCCAGTACCCCGCCACACCGCCGGCGAAGGGCGGCAGCCCCTCCAGAGCGGGCCGCCGGCAGGAGAGGTACCCCTCCAGCGCCTCCCGGAGCGACCGTCCCCGGGGCTCTCCGTTCAGGGGATGCCCGTATCCGTCCAGCACCCGGCACCCCCCGGCCCCGGCCAGAAAGATCCGTTCCGGCTCCACGCCGATGAAGGAGTAGCGCCCCTCCACGCCGTCGCCGGCTCCGCTTTCCAGAAGAAAGCTGCGCTCCCGCCCCGCCTTGAGACGGCGGTAGAGCGACAGCGGTGTCCGCCCGCCGCTTTTCATCTCCTGCACCAGGGGGATCAGATCGTAGCGTCCGCTCATCTCAAGAAAGGCTTCCCGGTGGAACATGCCTTCCCGTTCTCGTGCTGCCGTGCTCGTCATGGCTCACCTCCGCACTTCTCCCGGCCGGACCGGGGTACAAAAAAAGCGGGGAGGAACCTCGACAGGTCCCTCCCCACAGACAACACGAGAGACCTCAAAGAAGGATCACGGGGATCCACCTCCAAGGCCTCTCGCAGATCTATAGACGTGCGATTGCTACGGCGCTTGGCGGCAGACTAGAAGGTCTGCCACCAACAGTTCAGTATTGCCATGCATCGCTTCATTGCTCCACACTCCTCCGCATCGGGGAATTGTTGTGGATTGTACGCCGCACCGGACAGGCTGTCAATCCCTTTTTCCGCAACTGGAGCCGGACAGCGGTACTGTCACCTCGATCCGGGACTGAGATCGCCTCACCTCTGCTGACTTAGGGCTTTGTGATCGCCTGCTCCCGCAGCATACCCTCCAGGATCTCCCACTCCCCCCGGATCGCGGCGTCATAGGCCTCCGGTTTCTCCGGGTCGTCGGCATCCTCTTCCAGTGCTCTGCCGAGCTCCGCCATGCGGAGGAAACACATGTTGGCGGCAGCCCCCTTGATGGTATGGGCGGCTGTGCGGATCGCTTCCGGTTCCCTCTGCGCGACGACGTTCCGGAGTTCCTCCAGTTTCTGCGGGAACTCCTCCAGGGTGACGGCAAGCAGCTCCCGGAAGAGCCCGTCGTCATCGCCGGTCATGTCGTTTCGGAAACGCTCTCTGTCGAAATGGAAAGAGGCATTCTCCGGCGGCTCCGCCGCGTTCTCCCCCTCCGACGCCTCCTCCCCGCTTCCGCCGCCGAGGAAACGCTGCAATGCCTCAGTCAGAGCGGGGCGATGGATGGGTTTGGAGAGATAGCCGTCCATACCGGACTCGAAGCAGCGCTCCCGTTCCTCCGTGGTGGCCGCGGCGGTGAGGGCGACGATGGGCACATGCTCCCCTTCGCTCTCCCCGTCACGGATCGCCCCGGCTGCGCTGTAGCCGTCCATCACGGGCATCTGCAGATCCATCAGGATCAGCGAGGGGGTCTGCTCCCGGGCCTGTTCCACCGCCTCGCGGCCGTTTGCGGCGGTAAGCACCTCGACGCCTGGAAGGGCCCGTTCCAGAAGCCCTCTGATCAGCGCCAGGTTCATCCCCACATCCTCGGCCACCAGGATCCTCGGCGGCCCGCCTCCGGCTGTCGCGACAACGGTTCCAGATTCCGCAGCGGGTTCCTCCCCCGTTCCGGCTTCCGGTTTTTCCTTCCCCGCCGCCCGCAGCAGCATGCGGTAGAGCTCGTCGGGCTTGGCGGGTTTGAGCATCCGGTGGCGGATGCCCAGCTCACGACTGCGCCGGCGCACCTGTTCGTCCTCGCCGGAGCTGTAGAGGATCACCACAGGCTGCCGTTTTTCGGAGAGCCCCAGCGCGCCCCGGATCTTCGCCGTGGTCTCCAAACCGTCCATATAGGGCATGTGGTAGTCCATGACCACAAGACCGTAGCTGTCGGATTCGTCGAGCTTCCGCAGGGCCTCCATGCCGTCGGCGGCCGTCTCCGCCTGGACACCCCACCGTGCAAGGGTCTCCCGCAGGATCCGCCGGTTCACCGCGTTGTCGTCCACCACCAGCACCGGACCGATCCCGGCGACGACATCCCCCTTCGGTTCGCCCCGCCGGCAGGGAACGGTGATGGTGAAGGAAAAACGGCTCCCCTCGCCGGGGGTGCTTTCCACCTCGATACGCCCGCCCATCTTCTCGGCAAGCTGGTTGGAGATCACCAGCCCAAGGCCGGTCCCGCCGAATTTCCGGGTCGTGGAGGTATCCGCCTGGGTGAAGGCCTGGAAGAGCTTCTTTCTGTTTTCTTCCGAGATGCCGATGCCGCTGTCGCGGACGGAGAAGGCGAAGGCCCCCCTTCCGTCGCCGGCGTCCCGGTAGGCAACGGCGAGCTCCACCTCGCCCTCCTCGGTGAACTTCACGGCATTGCCCAGCAGGTTGGCCAGGATCTGCCGCAGCCGTACCGGATCGACGGTGGCGTAGCGGGGCATGGCCGGATCGACGGCAAGAAGCAGCTCGATGCCCTTCTCTCCGGCCCGGTAGGTCACAATGTCCACGCTCTCCTCCAGCAGACCGATGAGATCCGTCTCCACCTCGTCCAGCTCCATCTTGCTGGCCTCGATCTTGGAGAAGTCCAGAATGTCGCTGATAATCCCCAGCAGGGAATGGCCGGAGGTGACGATGTTTCTGACGTACTGCTTCTGCTCGTCGCTGAGGGCTGTTCCTTCAAGCAGCTCGGCGAAGCCGATCACCCCGTTCAGGGGGGTGCGGATCTCGTGGCTCATATTGGCCAGAAAGTCGGACTTGGCTCTGCTGGCCGACTCGGCCCGGGTCGTAGCCTCCTGGAGCGAACGGTTGGCGGCCATGAGCTCCTCCTGGGCCGCCATTTTCTCCTGGATACTCACCACGATCTGGGCGAAGGCCGCCAGCATACGCCCTTCCCGCTGGGTCAGTCTCCGGGGTTCGCCGACGTAGTCCAGGCCGACAAAGCCCACACAGTGTTCCCCCTGCATCATCGGGACGGTGACGAGGCTCCGGATCCCCTGGGGTTCCAGGAGCTCCCGCAGCCGCCCCTTCGGGAGCTCCTGCACATCGGGCACGATCATCGCTTCGCCCGCCCTGTGCCGGTCCACCCACTCGGGGATCCCCTCCAGGGAGACCTCCTGGAGCCTGTCGATCTGCGGTTCCGCTTCCGGAGCGCACCATTCGTAGGTGTTGGAGGTGGTACCATGCTCGAAGTCGTAGTCGAAGATGTAGGCCCGATGGGCATCCACAAAGCGGGCGATCTCCTCCAGGGAGTCGTTGATATTCCGTCGCCCCGTCTCGTCGGTGATGTTGATGCTCCGGGAGGAGATCCGCATGAGCAGCATCTGGAGCTCCACCTCGTCGGCGAGACGCGATTCGGCCTGTTTCTGGGCGGTGATGTCGGTCATGACGGTGAGGAAGTACTCCTTTGCCTGGCTCTCGATGATCTCGCCGGAAAAGAGCCCGTCCAGAAGCCGCCCGTCTTTGGTGCGCACCTTGAGCTCCACATCGCGGACATAGCCGCCCTGCCGGAGGGAATCGGCGATCTCACTCTGCTTCTCCGGCTCGGCGAAGATCCCCAGTTCGTCGGATGTCCTGCCGACGATCTCCTCGCGGCTGTAGGCCATCTTCTCGAGGAAGGCATCGTTCACCTCGGTGAATCTACGCTCCGGAAGCGTGCTGACGGCCATGAGGGCCGGGTTCCGCTGGAAGAGCCTGTTGAACTTCTGCAGGGCCTCCTGCTCCGCCGAGAGGTCCTTGCTGATGCCGTAGATGCAGGGCGTGCCGTCCCAGTCGCCGAACCAGATCTTGGTCCCCACCGGGAGCGCCGAACCGTCCCTGGCCCGCAGCGGCAGGGGGCAGCCGTCCCGTTTCCCGGCGAACATGTCGGCGAAGATCGTCTCGGCCTCCTCCCGCTGTCCCGGGAAATGCACATCCAGCACGTGCATCCGGGCAAGCTCCTCCCGGCTGTAGCCCAGCTTCTCCGGCACGGCCCTGTTGGTGAAAAAGATCCGCCCCTCCTCGTCGGCCACGAAGATCAGGTCGTCGATGGTCTCGAAGAAGGTGCGGAAGTTCTCCTCGCTGGACTGCAGCCGCTCCTCGGCCAGCTTGCGGTCGGTGATGTCCTCGGCTGAGCAGACCACCGTCTCCACCTTGCCGTCGTCCCCCAGCTGCGGGGACTTGCATATGGAAAGCAGCCGCTGTCTGCCCTCGGCATCGGGGACCCACTCCTCGCTGTAAACGGGTCTCCCGGTGGCAAAGACCTCGCGGTTGCCCTCCCGGCAGACCTCCACCACATCCGGCGGAAAGAGGTCGTACATGTCGGCAAAGGACATCTCTTCCGGTGTGCGCCCGAAGAGGGCGGCGTGGGCGCGGTTGACGGCGCCGTAGCTGTGCTCGCCGTCGAGATACCAGACCTGGGTCTTGATGTTGTCCAGCAGGAGCTTCTGCTGCTCCCGGCTCTTCTGCAGAACCTCCTGGAACTCCTTGGTTTCGGTGATGTCCTGCACGATCCCCACCGAACGGGAGGGCGCACCATTCTCGTCATACTCCGTGGAGCACCGCTCGGTGACCCACTTCACCCTGCCGTCGTCCATCAGGAGACGGTGCTCGATCCGGTAGGGCTTCCCCTCCGCCACGGCCTCGTCGAAGGCCCGGGAGACACGTTCGCGGTCGTCGGGGTGGATGGCATCGAAGAAGGCCTCGTAGGAAGCGGCGAACCGCCCGGGGTCGATCTCGAAGATCTCGAAGATGGTCTCCGTCCACAGCAGCCGGTCTTCCCTGTGGAAGTAGTCCCACCGCCCCATCCTGGCGATGCGGTGGGCCTCCCGGAGCTCCCGTTCCCGCTCCTGCAGGAGCAGCTCCGTCCGCTTGCGGCTGTCGATGTCCACGTGCACCCCCACAGCACGGTTGGGCCGGCCGTCGTCGGTGAAATCGTAGCCTCTGCCCCGGCCGGAGATCCACTTCCAGGAGCCGTCCTTGCAGCGCAGACGGAAATCCTCCTCGTAGGGCTCCGCCTGTTCCACCTGGCGCTGGATGCGGGGCAGCACATGCCTGCGGTCCTCCGGGTGCATCAGCGTGACAAAGGTCTTTTTCGTCATGGGAAGCTCCCCCGGTTCGTAGCCCAGCATGGTGAAGTAGCGGGGGCTGAAGTAGGCCTCGTCGGTGTCGAGGTTCCAGTCCCAGAAGCCGTGTTCGGCGGTGTCCATGGCCAGGGCCAGCCGTTGCTCGTTCTCCTTGCGGATCTCTTCCGTCTCCCGCCGCTCCAGGAAAAGCCCCACCTCCTGGGCGTAGAGCTCCGGAAGACGGGTGCCCAGGCGGGGGGTCCACGCCCTGGGCATCCAGAGGGCGAAATACCCCAGCAGCCGCTCCTGTCCCTCGATCCGCACGGTCCAGACCGCATGTCCCGGGAAGGCCGCGTCCAGGGCCTCCGCCCGCTCCGGAGGGAGAAGCGATCGAAAGAAATCACCCACCGAGGGGAACCGGACCACCGGGTGCCGGACCGCTTCGGCCCGCTCCGGGGGAAGGGACCACTCCGCGCCCTCCGGGGAGCGGCCGAATCCGGACCGCAGGGCGTCTATCAGCTCCGGCTCCCCCGCTACGGCGAGCGTCCGGGCCGTCGCCGCTTCCCCGAAACGGTTCAGAAGAACGCAGTCCGCCCCGGCGAGACGGGCCATCTCCCCGGCGATCCGGCAGGGGGCGTCGTGCCCACCGTCATCCGGACAGTGCACCAGCTCCTTCGATGCTTCGGCGAAGCGGACCTCGCCGGTGACATCCCGGAACTCGGTGACGAAGTACCCTCTCTGCGGGGCGAAGACGCGAACCCGATAGTACCGTCCCAGGGGTTCCGAATACCGTTCGAACTCCTCCGTCCTTCCGCCGAGGGCGACGGCGCCGTAGAAGGCCACCCAGTCGAACTCCCCCTCCCGCAGGCCGGGAAGCACCTCTGTGGCACGCTTCCCCAGAATGGCGCTCCTCGAAAGCCCTGTAAGCTCCTCGAAGCGGGCATTCACGTCGAGAAACTCGTAATCCCGAGGCACTCCGTCGCCGTCCGCCACAATCCTGTGATAGGCATACCCCGATGAAGACTGTTCGATGATCTCCCTGCACATCTCCTCCATAATTCTCACTCCCCAACAGAATGCAACACCCGTGCTGCAACAGGACTTTTCGCGTTCACAGAAAACGATGCGCCCCATAACGGCATACTTCTTACTCTTTTTTCACATGTATGATACACGGTACTTCCCCCTGTGTGCACGGAGCGTATCCGGGCCTTCCTCCCTCAGGAACCCCTGCCGCAGTACCTGCCCAGCATATCCAGCAGCTGCCGCCTGTCCGCCGGTTTGGCCAGGTAGTCGTCCATCCCTGCTTCAAGAAAGGCATCCCGCTCCTCTTCGACGGCGTAGGCCGTGAGGGCGATGAAGGGCATGTCGGCGGCGTGGGCATAGAGAGGATCGTTCCGCACCCGGTCGAGCACCTCCAGCCCGCTGAACACGGGCATCTTGATATCCATGAGGGCGCAGTCGAAGGTTCCTTCGGCGAGATGGTGCAGCGCCTCCTGGCCGTCGCAGGCCTCTGTGATGCTGTAGCCTGCACGCTCCAGAAGCTTCCGCACGGCCAGCCTGTTGACTGGTTCGTCTTCGGCGAAGAGCACCGACGGCCCCGGCCTTCTCCCACCGTCTCCGGCGGCGGCTGCTCGCTCGCGCATCGGCTCGTTCCGCTCTTCGACGCTTTTTTCGTCCACAGGAATGCGGAAGGGGATGTCTACGGTAAAGGCCGTCCCTGCCCCGGGAGCGCTCTCCAGGGAAACGGTGCCGCACATGAGTTCCACGAGCCGCTTGACCATGGGAAGGCCGAGCCCCGGTCCCTCATTACCCTGGACGCGCATCTGTTCACTGCGCTCGAAAACGTCAAAGACCTGCTCCTGTCTGCGGTGATCCATCCCCGGACCGGTGTCGCTGACGGTGAACCGCAGCTCACAGCAGGGGGTGGCCTCTCCTTCATAGAACTGAAGCAGTGCAACGGAGATGGCCACTTCGCCCCTGTCGGTAAATCTGACGGCATTGTCAAGAAGGTTGGAAAGCACCTGCTGCAGCCGGGTTTCGTCGGTAACGACACGCTGCGGGATGTGGCGGTCCACCCGGCAGCTGTACCGGAGCCCCTTCTGCCGGATGCTGGGCAGGAAGAGCTCGCCCACGCCGTCCACCACGCTCTGCACGGAAACCTGTTCTTCTCTGAAGGCGAGCTTGCCGACTTCTGCGCAGGAGAGGTCCAGGATGTCGCCCAGGAGGGTCTGCATCCGCCTGCACGAGCCGAGGGCCATCGTAACGTAGTCTTTGCGCTCGCTCTGTTCAAGCCCCTCTTCTTCCAGCAGCTGCAGCAGAGAGGCGATGCCGTTGAGGGGGGTGCGGATCTCGTGGCTCATGTTGGCGAGGAAATCGCTCTTCGCACGGGTGGCCTTCCACGCCCGGTCCCGCTGGATCCGGAGCTCTTCCTGCAGCCTCCGGACATCCCCGGTATCCACCGCACGACCGGGGCCGGCACCCTTCCTTTCCGGTTCTCCACCTGGTGTCGTATCAGTGACGCCGTGGATGGAGGGCTCCCCGGCGCCCTGTACAGGCTTTTGTCCCGGCGGCAGGGAGTGGAAAGCCCACCGGAGTTTGGCCTGCGTAAAGGGGGGAAAGAGAAGGGGGACACCGTAGGCGGCGGCCGTATCGTAGTGATCGTCCCGCTCCTCCGAGGCCGCAAGCACAACCCCGGAGGCGTTGTGTCCGGCGATGAGCTCATGCAGCCACTCCAGGCCTTCATCTGCGTCTTCTGCACAGACGAACCAGGTCGGGCACCCCTGTCCCTGCCCCTCCGGAGCGGCGGTCTGGTTGCGGTGCACCCTGTATCCTGCTGCTTCAAGCTGCAGATCAAGCTCCGCGAAGGGCGCAGCATCCGCCCCGACACGGCAAACGGCCGTACAGCGCTCTATCTTTTTAGACCTTCCTTCATTCCCTGTTTGTGTGCTCGATCAATGAATGCCCACGTCCCGGTTGACACTCCCACGACTGAACTCCCGGGCTCTCCCCTCGCTTTTCGCAAAGGAGAACACAGCACCCGGCTCTCATCAGAAGCCACCGTCCCACACCCGTTGCATGCATGGAGACAGCTCCTTGAAGCAACGCGGAATGCTGCTTCTACCCTCTCCTCTAAAAGTTCCCTGCAGGGCGGTATGCCGGGGGGCCTCTCAGGGTCAGCTGCACCTGAGTCCTACACTAAAGGCGCCGTCGTTATTCTTGAGAAAGACCCCGGCTCGCGTCATAGCTTGATTTGCCATTATAAATCGCCTAAAAAATACGTCAAAAATCTCGAGCATTGTGAATGCTCTGCAACAGGAGCGCGAACGCCCCTCCTTAAAAGAGACAGCGATGGCGGCGGAACTGCAATGCTCCGCCACCATCCCCTTCGTTCAGCTTCCGGTGCAGCCTTCCCGAAGCGTTCCGTCATCGGGCTTCCAGTGGATTAAAACTCGTCCTGACCGTCATCCAGCGGGATGACATCTTCTGGTGAGACGGCCGAGGAATCGCCATGGCTTTCACCCTGCTGCTTCCTGGAGCCGCCGTTGCCGCTGCCTGAGGAACGGCCCGACTGACCCTGCTGTTTCTGTTTGGTGCCTTTCTGTTCGCTCTTCCGCTGGTTATTCTGGCTGTCGCCGGAGCGTGTTTTCTGCTGCTTCTGCGTGCTGCCGCCTGTTTTCTTCTGCGATGTGGCTGCCGTGCCTGCCATGGCTGCCGCACCGCTTCCATAGACAAGCTGCTGCAGCTGAACCACGGCGTTACGCATGGTCTCGGCCTGGGCGTTGAGCTCCTCGGCGCTGGAGGCGGACTCCTCGGCGTTGGAGGCCGTGGACTGGGTCACCTGGTCCATGTCGGCCACGGCCTTGTTGATCTGGGTGATGCCTTCGGCCTGCTCGTCGC
>JAIPGA010000056.1 GCA_021736445.1 Synergistales bacterium
TGTGTTTCTTGGGCGAAACCATTCTACCTCAGTTTCGGGGGCTTTTCTATTTTTCAAGATGCAGATCGGATGGTTCCATCAATTTTGTCCGACTTCTCAAGAGGCCACATTGTGATGCAATTCATTTGGGACAGCTGTGGCTCAGGAAGAGGAATAGAAGGGGTATTCCCCCTCTATTCCTCTTCCTTGGAGGGAAATGAGAAAAAAAGTGCGCTCGAAGCGGCAGGCGTACTAGTATCCTGCCGAAATTCTTCATTTGGAAACATCAAGAGCGACAGACTCCTAGACTCCAAGTTTAACTTAGCTTGTGGTCAAATCTCCGGGGTTCACTATACTAAGCGGAGCTACCCACCGACTTTAGCGACGTGCCAAAATTATTATATAGCTCTTGCGTAAGTAATCAAAGGCGGCATCCACACAAAGCATATCTCCACTCCCCCAACGGGGATGCAAATCACACCTGTTTTCCCTTGAAAATTCAAGGGGTGCAAAGAATGTGGCTATCTGGGTAAGCTTCTTTTGTTCCGGATGATAGACTAACAAATGGCTTTTCCGCTCCCGATCAGGATAAGTGTCGGTGAGAATAAGTTTGCCGTCAGGAGAATAAGAGGGATGTCCATCGCCGTAGCGGTCAAGCACTCCGGGAGCAAGGGGTGTAGCTTCAGCAGTATTGATATCCAGAAGGTAGTAGTGATCCCCCTGCTCCTTCGTTCTTCCATAGACTATCAAGGTCTGTTCGTCTTTCCAGGAGTAGTGAGAGATCATACGGCAATCCATGAGGAGCTTGATTTTGAAGGTTTTTGTGTCGCCTACATAGAGACGTGAATATTTTCCGGATTCTGCCAACCATCGGTGAATGAAAACGAAACAAGTGCCTTCCGGGGAGTACATGATATGGTTTACCTTATGCTGGGCTCCTTTCATCTCTGGCCGTGGATATTGATTGATCAACATCTCCAGCGAGAGTACAAGCTCAGCCTTACCTGTAGAGAGATTTACATGCCAAATGCCATCCTGATCCAAAGGCATATGAGGGGAAAAGTTCTCGCACTCTTGGCTATATCCGTATTCGGGTCTCAGGAGGGCAAGCCTTCGGTAGTTGAGAGTCAACGCCTCGTTTCCGTTGGGATGGAGGGTTTGTATGGGCCAGCGTATAATGCTGGAATCACCACTCTTTGCATGCACCATCCTGGAAACGAGTTGGGGATCTTCAAGATCGTTGAAAATGACATATTCGTCGTTTCTTCCCCTGACCCACTGAAGCATGCTCCCCTGTTGGTTATTCCAAGTTCGAGATTTTCCGATTAACCTCACCGAATGGTTCAGAGAATCGAAGAGCAGTATATCTACATCCCCGGAGTCATTGACCCGTTGAAAAACTGCCCGGGTCATATCTAAAGACCAGGGAGATTTATCGTAATAGCCGAAGAAAAGGGATCCCTCTTCTTCCGGTACTTCCGCCCACTCATAGACGTTCATGAGTGTACAGGAAGGATGGATAGAGTAGCGGAACTGCTTATCTACAAAAAAAAGATAGTTCATTCTTTGGTAGAGTGTTTTGATTTTCTTTTTTGCGGAAGGGTGTTTCTCCAGAAAACGAGCCATACTCTTTTCGATCTTTCCATATCTACCCATGGTGACATACCTTTTTCCTAGAAGAGGATTTACCAGGTTGGCGCAACAAACCGTAAATACATTGTACAATCCTTTTTGGCATCATCCGAACTGTGAAACGAAGTGTTACGGCTTTGAGGAACTCGAAGGTGTTGATAAAGCCAATCTTCTTCATGTAGGCAAAAACATACCGCTCATAGCGGAAGTAACCTAACCCTCTCCGCCTACCCATCAATTCAATACCGGCACGAACTTTCACCAAAATTTCTGGTATATTAGCAAAAATAAAGCCCATTGAAAGCATAGTCACCCACAGAACATAATCTTGGTTTTTTCGCATAGCCAAACTATACCCACCCGCTTGGAGAACCGCAGTTTTACGAAAAATCACACTCATATGATTCATGGGGTTTCGCGTTTTAGCCAAATTATATATATCCTGATGCTCCCCAGGGACATGACGCACCCCTAGTAAAACTGCAAGAGTTTCATCAAACTCAGCAATCCAGGAGCCTACCACATCGATATGGGGATTTTGCTTAAGAAAACCAATCTGTCTTTCCAAACGTTCGGGGAGCATTACATCATCCGTGTCCATGCGAGCAACCCAATGACACCGGCAATGTATAAGTCCCTCGTTGAGAGCCGCTGCAAGACCCTGGTTCTCTTTCAGAGGCACCCGCGCAAGCCTCTCTCCAAGTGTTTCTTGCCACGAATCCATTTCATTGTAAAGTTCTTCGGTGAGAGGGCCATCTTCCACCAGAATGATTTCTTCCGGCACGAACGTTTGCTCCGCAATGCTCCGAAGACATTTCTTAAGGTTGGAGGAGGATTCCATAGCATATACAGATATTAGTACTGAAACGCCAAAAGAAGAGCTCTCCATCATCTTTCCTCTCTTACCTTGCGTGTTATGTGTAATTCGAAGAATAGGGCTCCTTTAATTCTTCAGTGTGATTCTTAATTTTTTGGGTTCGTAGATTTTACTTTGCCCCTCTACTTCGCAACATTACTTCCATGGTCTTTAGAATGATCTGAAGATCGAGCAAGACCGATCTGCTCTTGATATAGTACAGATCATACTCCAGCTTTTTCTTTGTGTCTTCAACTGTCGCTGAATAAGGGTAATGGATCTGGGCCCAACCGGTGATGCCAACCTTCAGATTATGGCGAAGCCAGTAATAGGGAATCGCTTGGTTGTATTCGTCCACAAAATCGATTTGTTCGGGCCGGGGGCCGACGAGGCTCATGCGGCCGCATATGGCGTCCCAGAGCTGGGGGATCTCGTCGAACCTGAATTTCCTCAGAATGGCTCCGGACTTTGTGATCCGGTGCTGTTCGTCGTCCGCAAAGCGTGCTTTCTTGCCTCTGTTGGAGCCATTCATTGTGCGGAGCTTGTGGAGCTCCACCGGCTTCCCCTGGTACCCGATACGTTCCTGCTTGAAGAAGACGGGCCTTCCGGCTTCCAGCAGCACAGCAAGTGCTCCCAAGAGCAATACCGGAGAAAGCAGTACCAATACGATTGTCGAGACTACAAGATCGAAGGTTCGTTGCGCCTGTGTGGGACGGGCACATTGCAGCTTTGGTATGTAATAGGACGAAAAAACATCCAGCAATGGCAGGGGGATCCGTTTCAGTAGCTCTTCAACCAGTTGTGGCAAAAAAACGACTTGGTACCCCCTGCCCTGCAAGTTATGGAGCAGAAACGAGAGATTACGGTCTATTTCCGGCGTTGCGATTATTATGAGGTCGTACCCAGGGTTCGTTTCCAGTGCACTGTTGACCGCTTCCGCGGTGTCTTCGATTACCGTCTTTGTTTCCAGAAGACCTGGATGTTTTTGGGACATCTCAAAGAACAGTGGTTCCAGCTTCTCGTTGGTTCCAATCACCAGCGTCTGCTCAATCGGAGGCTTGCGGGTTCGGACGAGGAGCAACGCTGTGCCGTGGGTGACTGCGACGAAGAGCATCACTACAAATCCAACTAGGAGCAGATCGCCCCTGTTCACCCGAACGCTGGCCGTAACGAGCAGCAGGAACAATCCTCCCGCTATCTCGCCGAAAAGGCTGCCGGTGAGGACCCGGACCAACAGCTCCGACATTGCGCAATCCCGGCTGAGGTCGAAGGCACGGAAGGCGTAAAGCCCTAGAAGCAGGGTGATCCAAAAGAGGCCGTACTGCAAGGCAAGGGGCACAGTGTGCAAAATGTGACCGGTTATCCAGACCACCGCCAGCAGATAGACCAGGCAATCGACGAGAAAAAGGGTCCGTTTGATTGTCCGGAGGAATCGCGTGCTTTTGGTCATTGTCACGTCGCTTTCCCTTGTCGTACAGGTGTGTTCATCAGGTCGCTATTCGGCCTTGGAGTGCGCATTGAAGCTGCTCTTTCCGCTGCTGGATGAAGGCCTCGATGCCTGCCGGTGCTCTGCCCAGGAAACCTGTAAGCCTGCTGACATCAGCCCGGGAATGCCGGATATCTCCGGGACGTTCCGCTTCGTACTGGATGGCCTGGTACTGCTGCTGGTGCTGCTCCCCGGCCATGGTGTTCAGCATGCCGGCCAGTTCGTTGAGGGAGATCTGTCTTCCCGTGCCGACGTTGATCACCTCGCCACCCTCGATATGCCTGTGGAGGGCGAGCTGGATATTGATCCGGGCGACCTCGGCGACATGGATAAAGTCCCGCGTCTGTTCTCCGTCACCGTAAATGACAGGCGGTTTGCCCTGCCGTATCCGGGCCT
Source organism: Synergistales bacterium (assembly GCA_021736445.1). Taxonomy (NCBI): domain Bacteria; kingdom Thermotogati; phylum Synergistota; class Synergistia; order Synergistales; species Synergistales bacterium. The sequence goes on from JAIPGA010000056.1 coordinate 4,350, forward strand.
GCCACCTGGGGATGACCGCTGCGTAGGGGCCGTTCGGGTCCTGCCGTGGACCGAAGACATTGAAATACCGTAATCCCACGGTGTCCACCCATCCTATGCGGCTGTAGAGCTGAGCGTACTCCTCGTTCACGCGCTTGCTCAGACCGTAGGGGGTCAGCGGCGCCGTGGCATGGGATTCGCTCTTCGGCTGGTAGGGCGTATCCCCATACACGGCACTCGAGGAGGCATAGAGCACTCGCCGGACGTCTGCGTTACGTGCGGCCTCCAGGAGATTGGCGAAACCCTGGACATTCACCCCGCAGGTCTCCCGGGGTGATTCCAGCGAGGCTGGGACGGAGACGACGGCGGCGTGGTGGAGGATGTAATCCACACCTTCCACGGCTTCGCGGCAGGCCTGGGCATCCCTGATGTCGCCCTCCTGAAAGGTGAACAGGCCGGTATGTTGCGAGCCCGCTTCGGCGATTGCCTGCTGGAGGTTCTCCTGCTTTCCGGAAGTGAGATTGTCGAGTCCATGGACACGCTGCCCCGCTTTGAGAAGCTGCTCGACAAGGTGGGACCCGATAAAGCCGGCAGCGCCGGTGACAAGCCACGTATATTGGTGTTTTTGCAAAGCTTCCGGGATAGACACCGATTGGCGTTCCACGCTCTCTCCCACCTCCTTACTCTCTATACCCGTTTTTTGCGCAGCCGCAGGGCGTCTCGGAGCTGCTGCATCTTCTGGGCGCGTTCGGGGTCCCTGGATGCGTTTCTGGTGAACTCGCGGATGAAGGCCATGAAGGTGGCCAGGAAGAAGCCCAGCACCGTTGCAAGGACCACCATGAGTTTGCGTTTCGGTTTGCTGCGCTGCTCCGGCGGTACGGCCTCGTCCAGGACCTGGATGATCGAGGGGTCGCGGGCTTCGGCCATCCGGGCGCCTTCGTACTGCTTGACGAGCATCTGGTAGAGCGTCTCGTTGAACCTGTTGTCCCGCAGGATGCGGAGGTACTCCAGCCGGCGCTCGGGGAGCTTCTGGAGCGACAGCTCCGTCTCCGAGGTGTAGACACCCTCCTCCTCGGCGGCCTGGGTCTCCAGCTGGCGGAGCTGTTCGCGGAGGCCTTCCAGCTCGGCCTGGAGCCTTTTCACCTGCGGATTGCGAGCGGTGGCGAAGGTGGGGGCTCCTTCGAGCTGGACCTCCTTGGCGGCGATCTGGGCGCGGAGCTCGGCGATCTGCTCCATCAGCTTCGTGGCCTGTTCGCCGGGTTCGACGATGCCGGTGCGCTGCTGGTACTCCTTGAGGCGCTCCTCGGACTTGAGGAGATCCAGCTGTACCTGCTTGAGCTGCTGTTCCAGAAAGAGCCGCTGCTGGCTGGACTCGGTGAGCGACAGGCGCTTGGCGACGTCGCGGATCTCGGCGACGAAGGCGTTGGCCATCTCCGCAGCCAGCTCCGGGTCATTGTCGTTGACGGAGATGGTGATGACGCCGGTTTCCTCGTCCTGTGTCGTGGATACCTTTTCGGACAAAACCCTTCTTGCGGCTGCTTTGCTTTCGGATTCATAGTATTGGACAAGTTCAAATTTGTCAACCATATTGTTTAACACCGAACGGCTTTTGGCGATGGCGAGGATCATGCCGCCCGTGCCGCCGCCCATGTTCATGGCGAAGTCCGGCACGTTCATCTGGGCCAGCATGGCGGCGGTCCGGCTGCCGCCGTCGCTGGGCGAGATGAGGCGTGTGTTGGCGGTGTAGACAGGCGTGACGATGAGGCTGTAGACGGCGGTGAGCGCGGCGAAGCCGAAGGTGACCCAGAAGATCAGCTTCTTGTTGCGGGCGAAGACGAGGAGGAGGTCCAGGAGGTCGATCTCGTCTTCGTCCTGCTCCACGTACTGCCGGTCGATGGGGTACTGCTCCTGCCGCTCTTTCAGTTCGTGGTCCTGCTGGTGGTCGTTGGTGCGGTCGGTCACGGGTGTCACGCCTTTCTAGTCGAGCACGTTGGAGACAGCCGAGAGGCTGACGGCGATCTTGTAGATGATGTCCACCACGTCTTTGGTGTGGCGGATGTTTTTGAGCGGATCCAGCTTGTCGGGCACGATGATGGTGTCGCCTTCCTGTGCGATGATCGGGCGGCGCCCCTTGTAGGCCCGCTGGGCGGAGCCGTCGGGGTGGACCACGTAGGTGCGGGCCCGGTCGGCGGTGGAAAGATAGCCGCCGGCGGCGTCCACATAGTGCCGGAAGGTCCGTTCGGGGCGGTAGACGAAGGCCGTGGGGCTGAAGACGGCGCCCATGACGGTGACGGTGTTGGGCTCCTGCGGAACGTGGAGCCGGTCGCCGCCTTCCAGGAGGAGGTCGTAGTTGGAGCCCTTGAGCATCCTGGGGTTCTCCTCCAGATGGACCACCACGCGGCCCTCGGGCTGCATCTGCCGGAGACTCTGCACAAACCGCTCGCGCCGGAGACGCTCCTCGCGGACTTCGGCGGCTCCTGCATCGCCCTCGGTGGATGCCGAGACATAGAGCTCGCGCTCCATCCGGTCGGCCAGGTTCCGGAGCTGTTTTTTCTGCTGGGTGCGGACGCTGCTCCGGGTGAACTGGGCGCCTTCGAGGAAGGCCTCCTGCGTGAAGCCGCCGACGCGCTCGAGGAGATCCGAGATCCGTTCGTTTTCCCGCAATGTGTAGGTGCCGGGGAAGCGCACCTCGCCGGTGACGCGGACGTATTTGCGCTCCTCCCACTCGGGGACGGTGCGCACCTGGATGACGTCGTCGGGCTTGAGGAGCAGGTTCTCGCTGCCGCCCTGCAGGGCGTTTCTGTAGTTCACCATCATGATGTTGCGGTCCGGACCCTGCTGGGTGATCACCGTGCGGGTGATCTCCCCCTCGTAGGCCGCCTGGGAGGTGAGGCCCCCGGCGCGCTCCAGCACCTCGGCGAGGCGGGTGGCCCCCTCCTCGATGGCGTATTCGCCGGGTCGGGCCACGGCGCCGGTGAGACGCACCTGGGCGCGCTGTTCGTGGACCGAGAAGATCCGCACCAGGTCCCCGTCGTTCAGGGGGATGTTGTTGGCCGACTCGGGGCCGATCCGCTGCAGGTGCGACTCCAGGAAGGAGCGATAGCGGTGGTCCTCGATGCGGTAGACCTGGTACCGCCCGGCGTAGTACTGGCTGGTGAACCCGCCGGCGGTCTCCACCAGGTCCAGCAGTTTCGGGGTCTCGGTGAACTCGTAGACGGCGGGGCGTTTGACGTCGCCCGTGACGGCGCAGAGGGTCTGGACTGGCGGAATGAAGACCACGTCGCCCTCCTGGAGGCGGATGTCGTTGGACTTCTCGCCCTCCAGGAGGAAGCGGTAGGCGTCGAAGCGGGTGATCACCCGCTTGCCCCGTCGGACCTGGATGTCCCGCAGCGAACCGGTGTAGGCGGGACCGCCGGAGGCGATGAGGGCGTTCACCAGGGTGGCCATGGAGGAGACCCGGTAGGCGCCGGGGCGCCGGGCGTCGCCCACCACGTAGACCGTCATCCCCTGGAGGCGGCCCATGGTGACGTTGAGCTCGAAATCGGTGTAGTAGCGGCTGTAGGCCTTGCGGACGGCCTCCTGGAGCTGCGAAAAGGTCATCCCCGCGGCGCCGATGGCGCCCGCCAGGGGGAGGTTGAGGTCGCCGTTGCGGCCCACCGTGAGGTTCCAGCTGCCGTTCTGGACGCCCCACATGGTGACCCGCACGTTGTCGCCGGGTTTGACCACGTAGTGCGGCGGGACGGGCACGAGCTCGGGCTTCTGGGGCGAACGGCGGAAGAAGTCGTAGCCGTAGCGCTTGAGGTGCGGCGCCAGGCCGCGGGGGAAGCGCCCGGTGATGATGGAGTCCCGCGGGTGGGCCACGGTGCGGGTGAGCTCCTGGGCCTCGCTGTCGGTCATGGCGGTCTCGCCCTCGGTGGTCGGGGCGGTGTCGCCCTCCATGCCGGGCTGACCGCCGGTCTCCCAGGTGGTGTCGTCGGTGTCCCCTGGTTCGTAGGAATAGTCGCCGGTGTCCGCAGCGGGCCCCGTGTCGGCGCCGCTCTCCGACGGGGCGGCGGAGGCGTCGCCTGCGTCGCCGCCGGTATCCTGCGCCGTGGCCGGGGGTGTGATGAGGATAAAGCCGCATATGATGATACAGATCAGGATGGTCCAGGTGATGGTGTTCCGGGATGGTCGCACCCGCTCTACCTCCTCAATTCTACTCATTATCTGTCGCCGTTGAAGGGCTTGGTGCTGCCCCGGGTGAGGACCTTGACGAGGCCCTCCGTCTCGGGGGGCTCGGTCCCCTGGTAGTCCGATTCCGCCTGGCACATGGCGCTCAGCGCCCTGTAGAGGCTGGTCCGCAGACGCACCGGCTGGAGCTGGCCCCAGAGGCGCTCGGGGGTGTTGTGGGCGCCGGGCTTGCGGGCGGCGTCGTAGCGCCAGGTGGACATGAGGGTGAAGCGCTGCCGCCAGGTGTGGGGGCTGGTGCCGCCGACCCAGCTTTCCGCCGGGATCCGCAGGTACATGCCGGCGTTGCTGTAGTTCTTGCCGCTGGTGAGGTGGTCCGTCTTGGCGATATAGAAGCCGATACCCAGATTGTCCCACCAGCGGGTGAAGGACAGGGTGCCGCCCATGTCGCCGTCGAGATAGCGGCCGGCCTCCACCTGGAGGTCCGCGTCGTAGCTGGGGATGTAGTAGCCCGCCTGGAGCCACCAGGCGCCCCACCAGTCGCTGTCGGCACCGTCTACGGGGTGGAAGGCGCCGGGGTCGCGGTCCGAAAGGGCGGCGAAGGCGTAGGGGTCGCGCTCGTGGACCAGACTGAGCCGGGCCCCCAGCCACCACTGGCCGTTCTGGAAGTAGCAGCGGGCCCAGGCGTTGGCGCCGAACCAGATGCTGTCGAGCCAGCCGCTCTCGGCCAGTGCCCAGAGGTTGCCCTTCTGGAAGGCCCCCAGGTTCCGGAGGCCGCCGAGGACGCCCTGCCAGATGCGGGTGGTGCTGTTGGTCTCGGGCTCCCACCAGAGGTCGATGTCGTTGTAGAGGGGCATCCGCACGTCCAGGTAGCCCTCCCAGCCTTCGTAGGAACGCTCGGTGTAGCTGGCGCCCAGGGAGGTGCGGCTCATGTAGATCTTCTGGTCTACGGCGCGGTCCACCCGCGGTTCGTGGGTGAGCATGGCCTTGAGGGTGCGGCGCTCACGCGCGCCGGGGTTATCGGTGAGGGTGACCGGCCAGGTTTCGTCCTTGATCTCGCCGTAGCGGCTGCCCTTGGGGACGTACATCACCCGGGCGGCGCGGTGGTCCTGGGTGCCGAGACGGCCCAGCCGAAGGTCGGCCAGCTGGGAGCCGGGGATGTCCACCCGCACGAAGGGAACGCCCATGGTCTGGACGGCCACGGTGAGGCGTTCGGTGTCCCAGGGGAGCACCAGGGCGGCGATGGCGGTGACGTGGGCCATGCAGATCGCCTGGGAGGATTCGCCGATGTTGTCGTAGCCCACCAGCACCTGTTTGCGTGGATTGGCGCGGACCGTCACGTTGGCCGCGGGGCGGTACTCCCGGAGCGCCTCCAGAAGCGACGCGGCAACGCCGCGGTCGCCCAGCTCGTCCCAGGCGGGCAGACGGGGCTCGCCGTCGGGGCCCTTGATGCGCCTGCCGCCGAAGATGGGCTTGTTGAGGTCGTAGTTGTAGGACATGCCGAAGCAGAACTCGTCGCCCCGCTGGTAGCTCACCGAGACGTCGGGGCCCCAGGGGGTGCTGGCCACAGCGCCGACGTTGACCTTCGACGAGGGTTTCTCGGGCATGATCTGCTTCCCGCCGGCCACGTCGCCGGTGTAGTCCAGCGGGCTGTACTCGGCCTTGAGCTCCAGCCAGCCGCTGGGCCGCCAGGCCAGACCGCCGTAGAAGCCGTTGAGGCGGTCGGTGCCGTAGCCGAAGCTGGCCGACCAGCGCCGGCCTCCGTAGGTGGCCACGGCGTACTGGGCGTTGGTGATCTTGGTGCCCATGATGTCCGTGGCGCCCACGGCGATGCTGGGCAGCCGTCCCTCCTGCTCCCAGAGGAGGAGCTTGAGGTCCATGGCCTTGTCCTTGTACTTGCCGTAGGCGTCGGAGATGAGGGGGCCCGTGCCGAAGCGGGTGAGACGGAGGTTGAGCTCCATCCAGGGGAGGTAGTTGAGATTGGTGTAGGCGGCGCTGTAGGGCGCGTAGTTGACGGCGCCGAAGCGGCCGCGGCCGTCGCCGGGCATCTCGGCGGTGGGGTACTCCCACAGACCGGTGTAGCCGGCGTTGGCCGGTGACTGGGCATACGCCGATGACGCAACAAGAAAAATGGAGACACAGACTATAAAGCCGAAGAGAAACCTGCTGCGGTTGTCCCGCCCATACGCCGTCGCCATGTTGTTCCGCTCGCCCCTCCCGCCGGACTGGTTGTCCTTTGTCACGCTACAGACCACCGTGTTTTCGCCTCTAGTCAATCAACGGGACCAGCCGCGCTGCGCTGGCCCCGTCTGCTGTTCTATTCGGTCGCGATGCGTTCCGGCGCAATGCGGAACACACCATCGCTCACGCTACTTGCGCAGGAAGAAGAGCGGCAGGCCGAGGAGCAGCGCCATGGGGGCAAAGCCGAGGGAACAGCCGCCGCCGCCACCGCCTTCATCAACTTTCGAACTCTTGGTGATGAAGATCTTGTTCGCGGTGAAGTAGTTGCCCACCTGATCAGCGGGGATGGTGATCTTGTTGTCGGCATTGATCTCAAAGGGATCAAACTTGTTGGTGTTCTTGTTCTTCAGCCATGCATAGTTCGCACCTTCGATTGCCGGAAGCTGGATGACAAGATCCTGACCCGGCGTATGCGTGATGTCGACCTCGATGGCGGCCATAACCTGGTCAACGTTGTTGACGTCGTCGGTGCCCTCAAGGGCATCGGCCGTAAACTCGTCCTGAGCATCAGTCATGGGGACGTTCACCACAGAACTAACAGTGCCGCCGGTTGTATCCGAGCTGACCGTGTCCAAATCTGCCACTTCGGTATAATCATCAAAGGCATCGTCGTCCACGTGCCCAACCTGTGCTGCAAACCCTACCGCTGCGAAACTCAGTGCGATGACCATTGTTGCCAGAAACAAGAGTGTCCTCTTCACAGTAACCACCTCCGTATGGTGTTGCCCTCATGTCGAGGGGTTGTTCTCCGGATACGTCCAGGTTCGTACAACGCCGAGTGCCTCCGTGCGCCTCATCGATCCCCTCTCCTCGACATCACCTCCACTGTTTCATTCCATAGTTTGCATACAGCAACGCGGAATGAGCTATATTACGTAGAGGGTACCACATAGTCGGCCTATCCTGCAAGCCTTTTTCTCTGTCCGGTTGATACGGCGCATTCTCTTTTGCCGGGACGGTCAGCGGCCGCCGAGGGTCGGGAAATCCCTCCCGAAGGCATCCAGCGTGGGATAGTGGGTGAGGTCCATGTGCACCGGGGTGACGGAGACGTACCCCTGCTCCACCGCCCAGACGTCGGTGCCCTCTACCAGCTCGTCCTCGGGCCGTCCGGCGAGCCAGAAGTAGGCGGTGCCCCGGGGGTCCTCGCGGCGTTCGAGCTTCTCCACGTAGATGCGCCTGCCCTTGCGGGTGGGCAGGATCCCCTGCAGCTCCTCCGGCGGGCGGTTGGGCACGTTGACGTTGAGCAGCACGCCCTGCGGCAGGGGGTGCGCTTTCGTCCAGGCCAGGAGGGTGCGCACCACCGCGGCGGCGGTGCCGTAGCGGTGTTCGCTGTCGCCGGGGCCGATGCAGAGGGAGACGGCGATGGCGGGCCTGCCGAGGATCACGCCCTCCATGGCGGCCGAGACGGTGCCGGAGTAGGTGAGGTCGTCGCCCAGGTTGGGCCCCCGGTTGATCCCGGAGACCACCATGGCGCTCTCCGGGGCCACCTCCTCCAGACCGATGACCACGCAGTCCGAGGGGGTGCCGTCGCAGGCGTAGACACCGCTCCGCCCCCCGTAGAGCCCGTCGCCGCCCTGCCAGAACCGGATGGGATGGGTGAGGGTGATGGAATGGCCGATGCTGCTGCGCTCCCGGTCCGGGGCCACCACGGTGGCGGCATAGGAGGCGTCGGCCAGCTCGGCGGCCAGGGTGACCAGCCCCGGGGCGGTGACGCCGTCGTCGTTGGTGAGCAGCAGAGGCCGCGGCTCCGTCATGGGGCTACCACCCCATCCAGCCGGGGAGGATCAGCAGGGCTCCCAGGCGCACCAGGGGGCCGAGGATGGCCTGGATGACGCCGAAGAAGACCAGCCCCAGCAGCACCCACATGCCGTAGCGCTCCAGCCAGAAGTAGATGTGCAGCGTTTTGGCGGGGAGCACGGCGTAGAGCACCTTGGAGCCGTCCAGCGGCGGGATGGGCAAAAGGTTGAAGAAGGCCAGGCCGAGGTTCATGAAGATCATGATGAGCAGAAACTGGAAGACCGCCGTGTTGGCCGTCACGAGGCCGGGCGCCACCCGGATCAGCAGCCCCACTGCGATGGCGGTCAGGATGTTGCCGGTGACGCCGGCCAGCGAGACGAAGAGCATGTCGCGCTTGGGGTTCTTGAAGTGCCGCGAATTGACGGGCACCGGCTTGGCCCAGCCGAAGCGGAAGATCAGGAGCATCAGCGCGCCGATGGGGTCGAGGTGGGCGAGGGGGTTGAGGGTGAGGCGTCCCTGCATCTTGGCTGTGGGGTCGCCGAGCCGGTAGGCCACGTATCCGTGGCAGAACTCGTGGAAGGTGATGGCCCACAGCACGGCGGGCACGCTGAGCAGGAGTTGCGAGATATTGGGGAATCCCATGGGGTCAGGTCTCATCCTTTCTTTGGTCGCCGGCCCTGTGGGCCAGGACCCAGTCGATTTCGTCCTCTCTGGTGACCACATCCCCGTCGAGGCGGGCGTTGAGCAGGCCCTCCAGCAGCCGGCCCACCTCCGGGCCCGAGGGGACACCGAACTCCAGGATGTCGCCGCCGGTGAGCATGGGCCTTGTGCGGTGCAGCTGCGTGAGGTAGAGCAGGATCCGCCGCCGGACACGCCAGCGCCCCGTGGCGGCGGCCCAGAAGAGCGCCGCCGGCCGGGACTGGCCGCGCAGGAAGTGGTAGACCTCCGAATGCTCCGGCGCACTCCGGCCGCCCAGCCGCTGTTCGGCGGTGCCCAGCCCCTCCAGGGCGGCGCCAGCGGTACGGCGCTCCCACCCGGCGAGGTGCAGTCTGTCCAGTACATTGTGCTGAATCGCGGGCGGGGAGTCAACCAGCAATGACGCCAGCGAGGCCAGCCAGACGGAACGCCCCATGGGGGGCAGATCCCGCCCGGCCAGGCGGAGCAGGCCGCTGACCCGGCGGAAGCACCGCGCCACCCGCCGCGTCCACCGCACCCCCGGAAAGAGGATCGCCCAGATGCCCAGATCGGCCATGCGTTTGGCCGGTGTCCAGGCGGGCTGCTCCCGGAAGGTGAGCTCCAGCTCGTTGCGCAGACGCGCGCCGGGGAGCAGCGCCGGCAGCCCGCCTTTGACGCAGCTTTCCAGCAGCCGGAGGGTGTTGTCTTCCATTGCAAGGCCCAGACGGGTCTCCAGGCGGACGCCCCGGATGATCCGGGAGGGGTCCTCCACAAAGCTGAGGTTGTGCAGCACCCGGAGGACACCGTTTCTGAGGTCCCGCCGGCCGCCGAAGTAGTCGATCAGGGTGCCCCGCACGCCGCGGTTGAGGCGCACGGCCATGGCGTTGACGGAGTAGTCCCGCCGGTAGAGGTCGTGCTTGAGGGAGTCGGTGCGGACGCTGGGGCTGGCCACGGGGTACTCGTAGAACTCCCGCCTGGCGGTGGCCACGTCGACCTTGCGCTCCCCTTCGAAGACGATGGTGCCGGTGCGGTAGCGCTTGTGGACGGCCACCCGGTAGCCGTCGTCCCGCCAGGATTCCAGAAAGGGGATGGCGTCGCCCTCGATGACGATGTCGATGTCCAGCGTGGCCCGCCCCAGGAGCATGTCCCGCACGAAGCCGCCCACGGCGTAGGCCTGCATGCCCAGGCGGTCGGCGCGGTCGCCGAGACGGGCGAGGAGACGGTTCATCCACCGGGGCAGACGGCTCTGCATGGCGGCGGAGACCTGCTCCTGCCAGGGGGTGCCCCGCTCGCCGTCCCGCTCCAGCGGGGGCAGCGACGAGGGATAGAGGGCCCGGAGGATGTCGGTGCGGGTGACGATGCCCACCAGGCCGTGTTCGCTGGTGACGGGCAGGCGGCCGATGTTGTGGAGCACCATCTCCCGGTGGGCCTCCTCCACCGGTGCGCCGGGGCGGACCTGGACGACGCCGCGGGTCATGAACTCCTCCACCTGCACGTCGCCCAGGCCGTGGAGCTGGGCCTTGTCCAGGTCCTTGCGGGTGATGATCCCCGCCAGGGCACCATCCTCCACCAGGGGGAGGGCGGCGTGGCCGTAGCGGATCATCACGCGGTAGGCCTCGTCGATGGATTCGGCCAGGTCCAGGGCCATCACGGGGCTGGTCATCACGTCGCTGACGGTCATGGCTGGGCGGACGACGCCCTGCAGCCTGCCCTGGAGGTCGTCCATCACCTCCTGGGGGTCGGCGCCCGAGAGGGAGGCCGCCGCGGCCTGGGGGTGCCCGCCCCCGCCGTAGGGAGCCAGCAGGGCGGCCACGTCCAGGAGCCCCTCCCGGCTGCGGGCCACCAGGTAGGTGCGCTTGTCCATGGAGACAGCCGCCAAGGCCACGTCGGCGTCGAAGTAGTCCCGCAGGCGGTGGACGAAGAGCGAGATCCCCTCCACGTACTCCTCGCTTCTCACCACGGAGATGAGCACCCGCACGCCCCGGACCAGGTGCTCCCGGGCGTTCTCGATCATCCGGTCCAGCAGCGCCCGCTCGGCGTCGCTCAGGGAGAGCTCGATGTGGGTGGGGATCAGGCTGAGGTCGGCGCCGAGCTCCCGCAGGGTGGCGGCGGCCTGGTAGTCGCGCCGGCAGGTGCCGCCGAAGGTGAGGGCACCGGTGTCCTCGTAGATCCCCATGGCGAAGAGGCCGGCCTCCTGGGGGGAGATGGGGATGCCCAGCTCCAGGAGGCGCTCCACCAGCAGCGTGGTGACGGCGCCCACGGGCTCGATGAGCTCGTACTCGGCGTCGAAGGGGTCCTCAACGGGGGGGTGGTGGTCGTAGACGTGGACGGCCACGCCCTCCCGCCGGGCGATCTCACCGAAGGGGCCGGCCCGGCGGCGGGAGCGCACGTCCACGGCGATGATCAGGGAGACGGCGTCGTCGTCGATCTTGCGGGGGGTGACCACCTGCCAGCGGGAGGCGTAGCGCTTGAGGAACTCCCGCACGTTGCGGCTGGCGGAGCCGGAGAAGCACATCACGGCGCCGTCGTAGAGCTTGGAGGCGGCGACCATGGCCGCCAGGGAGTCGAAGTCAGCCCCGAGGTGAGATGTGATGACCTTCATGGTCCAGCGCCTCCAGAATCCGCTGCTGCGTCCCCCGGGAGAGGCGGCGCAGCTCGGTGACGACCAGGGGGGCCTGCCGGCCCAGACGCCGGGAGAGATCCTCGGCCAGGGGGTGGAAGGCCACCTCGGGGAGCAGGCAGCTGAGCCCGGCGGGC